>WLLG01000011.1 GCA_009700815.1 Actinomycetota bacterium | reverse complement strand
TCGTAGTTGCCTCAACGATTGCCTTTGCTCGCGGCGCTGGATCGTCTGACTTGAAGATTCCCGAACCAACAAACACTGCCTGAGCGCCAAGTTGCATTGCGAGCGCTGCGTCGGCAGGCGTTGCAATTCCCCCAGCACAAAACAGCGGCACGGGAAGCTTCCCGGTCTCGGCAATCTCTTGGACAAGCGCGAGCGGTGCGCGCAGTTGCTTGGCCCAGTCAAAGAGTTCAGCCGAATCCGCCAACGTCAGTGCACGAATGTCTCCGTTGATGGAGCGAAGGTGCCGAACAGCCTCCACGATGTTGCCAGTGCCAGCTTCACCTTTGGATCGAATTAGGCAAGCACCTTCAGAGATTCGGCGAAGGGCTTCACCCAAATTTGTTGCACCGCACACAAAGGGAACCGTGAACTTCCACTTGTCGATGTGGTGAGCCTCGTCGGCGGGGGTGAGCACCTCGGATTCGTCGATGTAATCAACGCCAAGTGCTTCAAGAATCTGCGCTTCGACAAAGTGACCGATGCGGGCCTTCGCCATAACGGGAATCGTCACCGCAGCTTGGATTCCTTGGATCATCTCGGGGTCACTCATGCGGGCGACTCCGCCGTCAACGCGAATATCTGCAGGAACCCGCTCAAGCGCCATGACGGCACACGCACCAGCATCCTCTGCAATCCGAGCTTGCTCAGGATTGACTACATCCATGATGACTCCACCGCAGAACATCTCGGCGAGTCCACGCTTGACGAGTTGGGAGCCGGTTGAGTGCACAGTGGGTTCAGATGGCGTAGATGACATGTTCACAGTGTACCGACGCGAGGCACCCAGATTGGAACCGGGGGCCCGGTGAACTCTGCCACTAGCAACTCAAGTCCTTGTGGCAGGAACTAGCCGGCTTGCAATTGATCCACGGTGGCTTGGTCAAGCACCCGCGGACTCGTGCCCGCTTCTGGAAGTTCCACGAAGGTAGAACCTGGGGTCAACAACATTGGCTGCCCATCCGCTGATGTCAGCTTCCAAGCTTGGTCACGAGCGCTGCGCACCCAAGTTCCCACTGTCATTCGGCCCTGGGTAAACACCCAAGCGTTGCCAAATCCCAAGGTCTGAGCCTCTGGGGACCGCGAGTCTGCTGCAGATGCGGCATAGGGAGTCTCGAGGACAACCACGTTCGTAGGTGCGATCTGTACCCCATCGGTTGCAAGGTGACGGCGGCTATTCGACCAACGCAACCATGCGCCTCTTGCTGGATCCCAGACGAATCCCAAGGGAGACATGCCGACCTTCATATCGAATCCGAGAACTGGGGTCCCGCCGGGGTCTTGCCCGGGAGCAACGTAGTCAAAGAGTTTGTTCGGCAATACGGGTGGCTGATCTGCATAGGTATAAATCTTTGGAACATCCAGAATCAGGTTGTGCGGCGCTTTTTTGGCACTTGAGCGAGAGTAGGCATCGGGGGCTTGACTGTGACTCACGCTTTGAATCCATGGGGTGTCGGCCATGACCTGCACCACGTTCTCGTTTCCGCCTGACCATGCGACCAACGGCCGTCCGAACATGGCGAGCAAGTCAGGGTCGCTGGTGCGAGCTGAACGGATCGGGCCAACCTGCTGCACGTCCTTTGACTGAAACACGGTCATATAACGGCTAATGCCTTCGACTTTGAGTTCGATCACCATGTCTGCCTGCTCGATCCCGATCTGCGGCATGGCCTCGGGAGAGTTGTCCATCTTGGCAACAAGCACCGGGCGGGCAAGAAGCGCTGCCCCTGCGGTGTCATCAAGGTTGAGTTGCACACCGGTCAGCGCTGAGGTTGGCCCCACTGCAATCGTGGTTGTCGTGGTAGTTGTGGTGGTTACGACTGCGGCTTCGGTTTTTGCAGGGGCCGCTGACTCGGCCTTTTTGCCGCAGCCACTGAGACCCAAACCTGCAACTCCAGATCCGATCAGCACAACGGCAAGCATGCAAGCACCTAGAACAAGTTTGTTATTCGGGCGCTTATGTTGCGAGGCACGCGTAGCTGAACGGTTTACCGCAGGGGTACCTTGGCCAGAATCATCAGCACTGTTGATGTTGCTGTTGCTGTTGTTGTTGCTGTTGGTCTCTTCAGACATGGTCTGCCGCTTTCAGGTTGGCTCATTCACAGTTCTTGAAGCACTGCGATTCGATAGGTCAGTGGCTGCATCGATGTGTCAGCAAGGGGTGAACTCTCTTGGCTTGAAGCTTCAGAGACCGGGGCAATCCACATAGGTGTGGTGTTTGCGGGAACATTCGAAAGAGTTGTTCCCGCCTTCTGCATCGCTGAGAAGGCGGAGATAAGCCCAGGTGGGTAGCGGGTCAGGTCGACGGCCGCCATGTCCGATCGCACAGAGCGCTGCTCGCCTAGGCCAGCTGCCAACTTTCGCGCCCCATAACCTGAGATTCCGAACATCGATATTACTGAGGTTGCATACCGTGCCGAGCCGTCGCGCTGCCTGCCGAGCAAGTTGGCAATTACACCTTCGAGTTCGAGCCGACCTAGTCCCTTGGCCAACTCAGTAGTCAAAATCACGGAGCATCCCGATTTGTTTGCTGCCACAAACGCGTTCATAGAGGTCGACTCGAGCAGGTACACCTCGGGGTTGGTCACGCCGCTCGTTGCGCAGAGGCCTTCGAGCAGATTCTCGAGTTGCGGATTCGACCCTTCGCGAAGTGGGCTGAGGTCCAGTCCATCAAGCATTTGCTTGACGCTCGAGGCCAATTTCTCGCGAAGTAGGAGAAACCAGAGTAGAGCCAGAACGGCGGCCACCACAGCGCCAACGATTGGTTGAACGAGCATCAAAAGACCACCGACGACTAGGGCTGCGAGCACCCCAAGGAACAGCACGTTGTGTTCAAGTCTTTTTGCCGATTGATCGAGGGATGGCTGCGCCTGCATTGCAATAAAGGGTACAGGAGGGTGCCATCCGCTTTGAGTATGGTCCTTAGCGGACCCTTACTCTGAGCGAGGTGGCCTTTGGTGGTGCTTCGTGAGCAGCAGCTATGAGGTCCGAGTAGATCGCCAGATATTCGTCACAGAGCAGTTCCAAGTCAAACTCCTTGGCCCTGACCATGCCAGCAGCCCGCAGGGATTCAGCCAGTTTTGGCTCACGCAGAACTTTGTTGAGCGCAAGTGCCAAAGCGGCAGGGTTGCCCGCTTCTACAAGTTCTGCAGCGAGGCCGTGCGAAGAGTTCGCTACTTGCGAATACCCCGAGATGGAAGATGCGACCACCGTGGTCTGGGCTGCCATTGCCTCGAGCAGAATGATCCCGAAGGACTCTCCTCCAAGTGAAGGTGCACAAAATACTGTGGCTGCGCTCATGCGCCGCTCGCGTTCTTGATCGCTAATGCGTCCGAGCCAGTGCACACGGGGGTCCGGGTAGCGCTGCTTCAGATCTTCAGTCTGAGGCCCAGTTCCTCCAATCCAGATCTGGGTGTCATCTGGTAACTCAGCGGCTGCTCTCAGCAGAACCTCGAGGCCCTTTCTTGGTTCATGGCGGCCGAGAAAGAAAACCGTAGGAGACGAACTGGGCCAAGGCTCAGCATTACGAAACCGGCCCCCTTCAACTCCGTTGAAGAGCACACGGACATCGTCTGCCATGACATCTGCAACCATGAGCTTTGCTTCTTCTGACACAGCGACACGCGCATCGAGGCGGTTGCCAAACCATGTGGCAAGAGCCGAGAGTTTTTTATAGGCCGGTTGCTCGCCGGCAGCGTGGAAGGTGCCAACTAGTGGCGCAGTCTTGAGTAGCGCAGCAGTCACAGTTGGGCCGGGCGCCAACGGTTCGTGCAAGTGAACCACATCGAAGTCTTCATCCCACAGAGCTCGCATCGTGCGAAGTTGCGCTGGGATGTCTGGGGCAATGGGCGCAACTGAGCCGTTGGTTGCAGTTGGAATGCTGCTGCCAAGGGGTATGACGAATACCTCTGGAGGCGGGCCATCGCAAGGTGCAAGGACAAGAGCCTCGTGGCCACGCCTGCGCAAGGAGCGAGCGAGTGCCAAAACTTGTCCCTGCACTCCCCCAGGGATACTTACGCTGTAAGGACAGACCAGGCCGATTCGCACCTGCGCACACTACGCGTCCGAGCGGCCCTTTTCCTTCTCGGCTTGAACCCACCCGGGCTGAGGTAATCCAAGAGCCGCAAAGTCGCTTGGCCAATTTGGCTGCAGCACGTGCCATTGGGTGGGATCCCGGCAAATGAGTATTTCGAGTGCGTGTGCCACATCTTGAGTGACTCGCTGCACATCAGCTCGAAGCCGACCACGACGTTGTGTATCAAGGGGCGGCAAGACCACCGCATGGTGGTTGTTCCCCTGAACGAAGACGGCAACTGGCACTAGGGGTGCTCCGCTTCTGAGCGCCAGCAGAGCCGGGCCGCCAGGCAACGTGGTTCGTTCACCAAAGAACTCCACGGGAATCCCATCACCAGTCAGGTCGCGATCACTCAATAAACACAGCACCGAACCAGCACTCAGAGCTCCAGCTAGTTCAACAGCAGCAGTCGGGCCTACCGGAATCACGTTCAACCCCAACTGGTCTCGACGATAGGTCAGAAACCAATCGAACAGCTCTGGTGGTTCGAGGTGCTCAACCGCAGCCGCCACCGGAATGTTGTGAGTCATCACCAGCCAGCGACTTGCGGACTCCCAACTACCAAGGTGCGGAATTGCGGCAAGTACACCCTGGCCATTCTGAGCCGGAATAATCAGATGCTCGAGGCCTTCATAGGTAAAGGTTCGATCAAGCTCATCCATGGTGAGTGAGGGCAGCCGCAGAGCATCGAGCCAATACCTTCCAAAGCTCTGAAAAACCTGCTCGACTTTTTCTTCGAGCTGCGACTCCGCAATCGGGGCATCTTCGGGAAGAGGCCATGTCTGCTTCTCGGGGTCGGGAGCCACGCCATCTAGAACAAGGCCATAGATGCGACGTAGGTAACGCTCAATCACGAGTCGTTCATCTGCGGAGCGGTGCGAAAAAGCGCCGCTCGCCGCTTTGACCATCGGCCTAGCTAGCGAAGACGGGAGGTGCTCAGCGAGAGCTGAGGCCACCTGAAGTTTGCGAACTGAAAGCTCCATGTCTTGTGCCCGCGCTCAGGCAGGTGGGCGCCGTGAACCGCTTGAGCGACCCCGGCCGTTGCTGCGTGCCTGCCAACGCTGCGCCACGGTTGGGTCAGCACTGCGCGGTCGCCTGCGGCGCCGATCACTCAGGGCTGGAGTTTGGCGAGTCGCTTGGCCCCACACCTTGATAAAGCGCTGTGCAGCAGTAATCAGATTGAGTACCACGATCAAGGCCAGAATTGGGATGAGGAGGTTTCGGTAGAACAGCAGGCCGATGGCGAGGAGCACAAACCGCTCGGCGCGCTCCACAATCCCAGTATGAGCGTCGAAACCTAGGGCGTCTGCCTTGGCCCGGATATACGACACGATCGATGCAGTGATGTAACCAGCAACTGGCAACATGACCACCCAAGCGCGCCCATCGCTCTCTACGAGGTAGTAGGTGATGCCACCAAAGAGCAATCCATCAGTAACTCGATCTGAAACCGAATCAAAGAACGCTCCCCTCAAGGAGGACTTACCCGAGGCCTTCGCAACAGCTCCATCTAACAGGTCAGGGATGCCCGTCAGAATGAGCAAGAGGAGCCCTAAATGCAGGTGGCCCGAGCCGATAGCAACGGAGGCAAAGACTGCCATCACGATGCCAGTGGCAGTAATCACATCTGCAGAAATTCCAGCCTTCTTGAGGCTGTTCCCGATGGGCTTTACTGCTGCATCAACTTGTGTGCGCCATTTACCGTCGAACATTTGACTCCTCGCAGGAACTCCTGCATCACAATCCACATGCCGTACTCAAGAATGCCGTACTCAAGAGATTTCAATGGACTGTTCGCAACGAGTGCTAACTAGAGTTAGCACTCTAGCCTGATGTAGGGAAAATGTGAAGCATCCCGACCACTACTGCTCTGCTGAATCAGCCGCAGCAGGCACACTTAGGCTGGCACCGGCGACGTCCTCAGGGTCGAACTGAGTCCAGTCCTCGGGGTTCTCTTCAGAGAAACCCTCGACCACAGCCCCGTTCACTCCATCGACTAGCACGATTCCGCGCTTTGTCGGCGGGTTCTCATTCGAGTAAGCCAAAATGCGCCAAGTTGGACGTGACAACCATCCACGCCAAGCCATCTGTGCAGCAGCGTGGCCAACAGGAAAGCCCACTTCTGCAGATGCACTCACTAATGCATCAGACTCATCGACTTTCAGAGTCCACCCCGCCACCATTCCGTAGGCACCGAAGGCGACGAGGCCAACTCCAGCCCATAGCGTCCCTAGATTCACCAGAGCGGAGCTCTCCCCTTTGGCTGCATAGAGCGCTACGGCTCCGAGCCCAAAGATCAGATACAACATGGCTGGGATTCGTCTGCGGTTGTTATTTGGGAATGTTTGCGGTCCGACAAACCCAGAGAGATCTAAGTCTTCTGGCAGGACATCAACGAACTCGCCATCACTGAGGTCTGCTTCAAGCTTGACAGGAGCATTCTCCAGTTCAGCAGCATTCTCGAGTTCAGCAGCGTTCTCTGATGCGGTCATTGGTCAACGGTAGCTGTTGAAGCAGTGTCAGCTGAAGCAGTGTCAGCTGAAGCAGTGTCAGCTGATTCCGGCCAGCAAGGTTGCAGCGCAGTCCAGACATCCTTCAAAGCCACTGGCATCACCTGGGAACCGCCGACTACAGCCATGAAGTTGGAATCGCCGACCCATCGCGGAACACAGTGAACATGTAAATGATCAGTCTGCGAGCCGCCAGCCGCTCTGCCCAGATTGACGCCCACGTTGACACCGTCACAGTTCAGTCTCGACTTGAGCGCCGAAACTCCGTCGCGCACCAGAGCCCACAGGTCTGCAAACTCATCGGGTTCAAGGTCTTCAAGGTCCGCAACTGCCCGATTTGGAAGCACCATCAGATGACCCGAGGTATAGGGAAACCGATTGAGAATCACAAAACAATGCTGTCCTCGGTGCAGGATAAACGTCTCGGAGTCTTCTGCACCGCACTGAAGAATCCGCTCAAATAGCGACCGAGGGTTCCCGGAGGAGCGCTCCGGTTCTGGCATCTGGCCCGGCAGAGCGCGACGGGAATCGGGGTCTCCTGTTACGTACAAAGACCGCCAGGTTGCCCATAGTTGGTCAAGAGGCATCGTTCACTCCGAAGCAGTAGTTGAGATGATGAAACAGGATCTCCATAAGGTCACTTCTTCGATGCAACCTGAGCGGCCAGCCGATCGACAAAGGATGCAAGGGGAACGTCACGTTCGACCTCGTTGCCGCGCGGGTTGACACCGACTGTTCGGTGCTCAACATCGCTCTCCCCAACGACAAGAACGAAGGGCAGCTTCTCGCCCTTCGCTCGGCGAATTCGATTGCCGAGCGTCTCGTCTGCATCGGCAACTTCCACTCGAAACCCTGCCCCGCGCAACTCTGCCGCGACCTCGTGGGCGTAGTCGGCATGGGCCTCTGACACGGGCAGAATCTTGGCCTGCACGGGAGACAACCAGGCTGGAAACGCTCCTGCGTAATGCTCAACGAGCACGGCAAAGAATCGCTCCACTGACCCAAAGAGTGCGCGGTGAATCATGATCGGCCGGTGCTTCTCGCCGTCATTTCCGATGTAGGTCATCTCAAAGCGCTGAGGAAGTTGGAAGTCCACCTGAATGGTCGACATCTGCCAGGTCCTACCAATCGCATCTCGCGCCTGAACTGAGATCTTGGGACCATAGAAGGCGCCACCACCGGGGTCCATGACCAGATCAATATCCATGGCAGTTGCAGCCGCACGGAGGGCCTCAGTTGCCTCGTCCCACTCCTCATCGGTGCCGACTGCCTTTTTCTCTGGTTTGGTAGAGAGTTCAAGGTAGAAGTCGTCGAGGCCGTAATCGCGCAGAAGGTCCAGAACGAAGGTCAGAATGGATCCGAGCTCGGCGCCCATCTGCTCTTTAGTCGTAAAGATATGGGCATCATCTTGGGTCATTCCTCGCACTCGAGTCAGACCATGCACTACGCCTGACTTCTCGTAGCGGTATACCGTTCCAAACTCAAACATCCTGAGTGGCAGCTCTCGATACGAACGCTGCCTGCTCTTGAAGATCAGAATATGAAACGGGCAATTCATTGGTTTCAGGTAGTACTGCGTTCCAGTTCCCTGCACCGGTTCAATTGCTGCCAGGCCACCCTCGCCATCTGCTCCAGGATCTTCTGCGGAATCGGCATCAGAATCGGAATCGGAATCGGCGTGGTTGTGGTCATGGTCGATCTCCATGGGAGGAAACATGCCGTCGGCGAACCACTGCAAATGCCCGCTGGTTTCGAAGAGGTTCGACTTGGTTATGTGTGGGG
Source organism: Actinomycetota bacterium (assembly GCA_009700815.1). Taxonomy (GTDB): domain Bacteria; phylum Actinomycetota; class Acidimicrobiia; order Acidimicrobiales; family Microtrichaceae; genus IMCC26207. Next base: position 12,372 of record WLLG01000011.1, on the reverse strand, counting down.
AGTAGACAAACTCGTAATCAGCTTGTTCATGGCGGACCCGCGAATAGTCCTCCATCAAGCGCCGGATGATGCCGCCCTTGGGGTGGAACACGGCCAGACCTGAGCCGATCTCTTCGGGGAATGAAAAGAGATCAAGTTCGACACCAAGCTTGCGATGATCCCGCTTGGCTGCTTCTTCTTGTCGATGCAGATGGGCCGCAAGATCCTTTTTGCTTGCAAACGCTGCTGCGTAGATTCGCTGCAGCATGGGGTTGAGTTCACTCCCCCGAAAATATGCCCCTCCGTGCCGCGTCAGTTTGAAATGCCCGAGACGGCCAGTACTCGGCACATGAGGACCGCGACACATGTCCACAAACTCGTCGGTGTTGCGATAGAAGCTGATCTCTGTGCCGCTACCGACTTCACCATCGGCCTCTTCTCCCGCCGCAGCGAGTTCCATAAACACTCTCTTGTAGGGGTGATCAGCCATGAGTTGCAGTGCAGCGTCTAACGGCAGCTCAAAGCGCTCAAAGGGCTGATCTGCCGAGATAATCTGCCGCATTTTTTCGTCGATGCGTAGAAGATCTTCATCGGAGAAACTCCCACTGCCAGGCAATTCGAAGTCATAGTAGAAACCGTCCTCAATGGGCGGGCCACCAGCGAACGTTGATCCAGGCCACAACTCCAAAACGGCCTGAGCCATGACGTGTGCAGTGGAATGGCGAAGATGCTCCAGGGCTTCGGAATCCCGATCGGTAATGATCCGGATCTGTGCACCATCTGGTAGAGGAGCGGACAGGTCCGCTGCTGCACCGTCAACCTCTATGACGAGAGCAGCGCGAGCAAGGCCTGCGCCGATCGACTGAGCCAGATCGGCGCCTGTGGCACCCGCGTTGAGCGAGCGGGAGGAACCATCAGGCAAGGTGATTGCAATCTCGGACATGCACACAAACTAGTGGGGACTGCGAAAGCGACTGAAACCAACTGTCGCCGTAGCCTTCTAGGCTGTTGGGTTGTGTTAGATCCGACCATGCATGCGAGCTTCATTCCAGGAGACCCTGCTCGTATGGCGCGCTTGGCAATGTGGTCCCTCGAGACCCAGATCAATCTCAACGAGACTGCTGATCCAACGAGTGCTCATCCAACTAGTGCTCATCCAACTAGTGGTGATCCAGCAACCACTTCTGCGGATACGGAATTCATTCGAGTCCTTCTTCCGTCAGATTCAGGGATCGTTGAACAACTCGTCCCTGCGCAGGTATTCGATGTGGCCACCGTTCTTGATCAACTCGTGCGCCTTCACCTAGACGACCCAGCTGTTTCGCCCAGCCTTCAGGCTTGGGCGCTCGTAGCTCGCACGGCCCTAGAACTGATTGCAAAGGGTCGGATTCAGCCGGGAATCTCAGAGAGTGGCCAGGACGCTTGGGCTATTGGGCCGTTAGATGAACGAGATCGCCAGGTGCGCGCAGCCCTAGCTGGCTGGATTCCCCCAACTGCGCACTGTGTAGCTCTTGACAGTGCGCCCTCTATTTCAGGGGCACGTGCAGTTACGACCGATCAGCCGGGCGGCGAAGCGGCAAGTCAGATCAGCCAACTACGCATGATGACTGCGGAAGAAGCTGTGACGGGCATGTACGCGGCGATTGCAGATTCCCTCCCTCGGACAGCTGCCGCTGGCACAGTTTCTCGGCAGCGCGCCTGGCACAGTCGGGCAGCGGTTGACGTATCGAGTCTGCGGCCATACCTAGTCGGATCTGATGCTGCCGAGCGCACAATCGTGGGCCTGCGACTTAGCCTTCCAACCGAGGAGGAGGCTCCATTCACCATCCGACTGCAGGTGCGTTCGGCCGTCGACCCTTCTCAAGTGGCCGATGCCGCAGACCTGTGGGCGGGAACTGCGATTGGGTTCGATGAGCATGCAGAGTCAGATCTGTTGTTGGCATTGCGTCGAGGTGCACGTCTGTTTCCGCCGCTCGCAGAGCTTCTCAATCAGGCGCAACCCGTTGGTCTTGAAGTGAACGACGCTCAGGGAATGGCGCTGTTTGGATCCTTAGCTACTGACCTCGGCGGTGCCGGAATCGAGGTGCTTATTCCGAGTGCAATGACGTCCAAGTTGAGGGCCACTGCCCATGCAGAGCCGCCTCCGGGGACTGGCGACCAGCCGCCAACCTTTGATTTAGCAACCGTCTGCGAACTCACTTGGAAGGCAACTCTTGACGGGGAGCCAGTCTCGGAAGAGGAACTCTCTGCCCTAGCAGCTAGCCGGCGGCCGCTCGTGCGACTTCGAGGGTCTTGGGTGGTCGTTGACCCCTCGGTTGTGGCAAAGCTCGGCCGAAGGGACAAGCTGTCGGCTACTGACACGTTGGCCGCCGCTCTTGGCGGAACTGTCACCATCGAAGACGAACCCGTAGAAATTACTGTTGGCGGTGCGGCAGCGGAGTTTGCCGACCGCTTAAGGTCCGCCTCAAGGCCGCACGAATTGCCGGAACCAGCGGGATTAATCGCAACCTTGCGCCCCTATCAGCGACGCGGGGTTGCATGGCTGAGCGAGATGGTCAAAATCGGCCTCGGCGGAGTGCTTGCCGATGACATGGGCCTTGGCAAGACCATCCAACTTATTGCCCTGCATCTGCATCGCCTTGAGCAGGCAACGGGCCCGACCTTGGTGGTTTGCCCCGCATCTCTCGTCGGAAACTGGCAGCGTGAGGTGGCAAAATTCGCTCCCTCGCTGAAAGTACACAGGTATCACGGCCCACAGCGCTCGCTTAAGGACGTCGGTCGCAGCGACATTGTGCTCACGACTTACGGGATTCTTCGACGAGATTGCGACCAACTCGCTCAGCAACACTGGGGAATTCTGGTCGCAGACGAGGCCCAGCAGGTCAAGAACCCCTACTCCTCAACGGCGAAGGCGCTGCGGCGGATCCCCGCTGATGCCCGTATTGCTATGACTGGCACCCCAGTCGAGAACCGCATGACAGAACTCTGGGCGCTGCTGGATTGGACAACCCCCGGCCTGCTTGGCTCACTCGAGACGTTTCGTCGCACGATCGCGATTCCTGTGGAGCGCGATCGAGACGAGCTCACCACTGAGCGTTTTGCCCGGCTGCTCTCGCCATTTCTTTTGCGTCGCAGGAAGGAGGACCCGGAGATTGCGCCGGAGCTTCCTCCCAAGACCGAAACCGACCACCCGGTTACTCTCAGCAGCGAACAAGCCGGTTTGTACCGCGCTGTTGTGGAAGAGATCCTGGAGTCGATTGAGCGCGCCGAGGGAATGGCCCGACGCGGTCTTGTCCTGAAACTGCTCACCGCACTGAAACAAATCTGCAATCACCCGGCGCAGTACCTGCGTCAGCCGGGACCGCTCTTGGGCCGATCAGGAAAGCTCGAGTTGTTTGAAGAACTCGTCTCGGCAATTACTGATGCTGGTGATTCCACCTTGGTATTTACCCAATACGTAGTCATGGGCCAACTCCTCATGACACGACTTGCAGAAATGGGGATACCGGCTCAGTTCCTTCAGGGCTCGCTCTCCTTGCGCGCCAGATCAGAGATGGTGGATAAGTTCCAAGCTGGCGAGTTCCCGGTGTTTATTGTCTCGCTCAAGGCCGGCGGAATAGGCCTGAACCTGACCCGAGCAACTCACGTGGTGCACTACGACCGCTGGTGGAACCCTGCAGTTGAGAATCAGGCCTCGGATCGTGCCTGGCGAATCGGCCAAGACCGGCCAGTTCAGATTCATCGCCTGATTTCTGATGGCACGATTGAGGACAGAATTGCCACCGTTCTGAGCCAGAAACAAGCACTCGCCGAGGCTGTGGTGAGCGGCGGGGAAGCCTGGTTGACCGAACTGAGCACCGCCGAACTCGGAGACCTTGTGCGCCTCGGAGGAGAGGATTCCTAGTGAACCCAACTGAAGAGTTAGGACGCAGATTTTGGGGACGAGCTTGGATTAGTTCGCTTGAAGCCCGAGGCAACGGCAACGAGACCCGATTGCAGCGCGGCCGGTCCGATGCACGACGTGGTGCCGTCCACGAACTCACCCTGAACTCGGGCCATATTGCCGCCCGAGTTGTAGGAGCCCATGGCGAGATCTTTGCGCTCGATATTGCTGTTCGACCGCTGGCACAATCGGAGTGGGAACAAGTTGCTGACGCAGTGGCAGGCAAAGCTGTGCACCTAGCTGCGCTACTCGATGGCGAACTCCATGCTGGGGTCGTAGACGATGCGCTCGCCGTTGAAGTTCAGCTCCTACCGCAGATGTCAGAGCTTCGACCGGACTGCACCTGCGATGAATGGAACGAGCCCTGCAGGCATGCCGCCGCAGCTTGCTTTGTAGTGGCTGAAGAAATCGACCGCGACCCATTCGCACTCTTCTTGCTGCGCGGCATTGCCCGTGAGGCATTCATCTCGCTAGTGCGAACTAGGCGTGCAGCAGCTGCTGGAACGGTGATCGCTGCCCCGCAAGAGGAGGCACCCGCTGGGGTACTCGCCGAGGACGCGTGGCGGGGCCACCAACTGAATGACCCGCTGCTCGCTCCCCCAGAGATTGTCCATACGCGGCGGCTCACGCATGCCTCACACGGCCCAGGCCGATACTCCCCTTGGGATGCAAAGATTCCAGCCCAACATAAGGTCAGTACTGAACGGGTAGACGCGCTTGCTTTGGACGCAGTCGAACGAGCGTGGTCAATGATTGTGGATGCCCAGCCATCTGGCCTCGACAGCAGCGCCACCGCCGATCTTGCTCGCCGAGCCACAACGGCCGGGTCAGTGCTAGCCACGGCCGAGCTTGCAGACTATGCCGGTGTGACGCCTCAACGCCTGGCGGCTTGGGCTCTAGCTTGGGATATAGCTGGCGATGCCGGCGTTGCCGTGATTGCCGATTCCGATTCTTGGTCCACAGACCAGCAACTGCTAGCCGAAGGCAGGCAACGCTTAGTAGAGATGGGCCACTCCCAAAGGTCAATCGCGTTGAACTATCACAGCCTTCGAATGAGTGAAGGCCTGCTCCTTGTTATCGGCCCGGATCAGAGGTGGTATCGACTTGCTGGTTCGGGACTACGCCAAGACATGCGCTTAGAACAGCCGCCAGCTGAAGACATTCGAGACCTGATTGAGGAACCAACATGATCTTCCTCGAAGCTGCATTCTCGGTCTTATGAACTGGTACTCGAGCGCTCGAGGACACGCTGCCTGTTAGGCCGTAGAGAGTTCCAGCTCAAAGGGTAGATCAAGCTTGCGAGTCTTGATTGCAGCAGCCGAGGACCTGCGATCAACCCCATCGGCTTCGACCATTACTGCAACGGGTCGCTCAGAAGCCGCCGAGGCCACAACCACGGTTGGCCTGTGAGTAGCAGTGGCCGACTCTTTGGTCTTGCGGCGAACTGGCAAGTCCACCACTTCGGCTAGACGCTCTGAAGACCCAACCTCGGCATGGGTTCCCGCTTCTGCCACAGGCTTTGTGGCATAGGTATTGACGTATTGCTGACCGGATAGATTGCGAATCTCGAACATGACCTCGTCTGTAATTTGCCGCAGAACAAGACGGTCATTCGCCCGATCAAGATAGCGTTCCACCGAGATCGGCTTGCCAAAGCGCAGATGCACACGGCGAAAGAATTTCGGTAGCCGGGCATCTGCAGGTTGAACAAGGTCACTACCCACGATGCCCACTGGCACGATCGGGGAATTTGTATTGAGCGCCAAACGCGCAATGCCAGTATGTCCCTTATGTAGGTGACCATCTCTGGCTCTCGTTCCCTCGGGGTAAATACCGAAGAGCTCACCCGAAGTCAGGACTCGAGCGGCGGCATCAAGAGCACGCTGCGCAGCGTCTCCACCTGAACGGTCAATTGGAATCATGCCGATCGCTGGAAACAGGTACTTCGTTTTCCAGTCATCCATGTACTCGGCTTTGCCCACGTAGGTCATGCGGCGACCCAAGCACAGCGGTACAAAGAATGAGTCAAGGACCGAGATGTGATTCGGGGCAATGATCGCAGCACCGTCGGTCGGCACATTCTCCAAACCCTCGGTGGTGACGTTCCACAAGTACCGGAATGGTGGGGTCAACAACAGACGGGCAGCCACTTGCATTTTGCCGGCGTCTCTATGCTCCATTACTGCCTCTCGTCAAGCCCTTTCAGAATCCTATATCGCGCCCTCCGTCAGAGGCGCATGAGTTGACAGAATTCACACAGGATCACCTGTGAGCACCACAGGACGAGTCAGGTCGACTCCAAGCAATTGGGCAGCCTGTTGGACATCTTCACCGGCTGCAGCTGCGACATCAATGGCGAGGAGCGCCGCAGGCGTGTCTAAGTCAGCATCTAGGGCAGTGCGTACCTGATCGAGGGCAGAGGGTGCAGCGTGAGCCGAAGGCGAGTTGGCCGCTACTGCAGAACTCGCTGCAACCCAAGCCAACAGGCGCGTGGTGGCTTGAGACATGAGCGAGTCATGCCATTCCCAACTGCTGCGGTAGTGATGACTTAAACAGGCGAGCCGAATAGCCCGAGGGTCCCAAGTGAGCGACAGGTCCGAAACGAACACCAAGTTGCCGAGAGACTTTGACATCTTCTCGCCGTCCATACGAACCATTGCCTGATGCATCCAGTGACGAACCAGCGGTTCACCAGTTGCTGCTTCAGATTGCGCCGCTTCACATTCGTGATGGGGAAAGATCAGGTCCGATCCCCCGCCATGCAAGTCAATCGAAGTACCCAACTCTCGAAGGCACAGGGCAGAACATTCAATATGCCAGCCGGGTCGACCGGGACCCCAGAGGGAATCCCATGCAGGTTCATCCGTCTGGCTCGGTTGCCAGAGCACAAAGTCGAGTGGATCGCGCTTATGAGGATCATCGGGGTTACCGCCCCGCTCCTTTGCCAACAGGAGCATTTCGTCACGGCTCAAATGACTGATCTGGCCAAATTTAGCGAATTTGGAGACCTCGAAGTACACGGCGCCACCAGCCTGATAGGCAAAGCCTTGGTCAAGCACCATGCCAATGAAGCCCCGTATGTCAGCTATTGCAGAGGTTGCTCGCGGCTCAGACCACGCAGGCAGCATCTCGAGTCGCTCCATGTCGGCATCGAAGCGAGCAAGTTCCGAAGCAGCAAGATCCAAGTAGTGCACACCCAACTCTTTTGCCTTCGGCAAAATGCTGTCATCGACATCGGTGATGTTGCGAACGCAGCGTGTTTCGTGGCCAAGGTCTCGCAGTCTGCGTTGCAAGACGTCATAGGTCAGGTAGGTAGCGGCATGGCCAAGATGAGTGGAGTCATAGGGCGTTATTCCGCAGGTGTACATCGTGACGATGTGATCTGGGGGATCGAAGGGAACGATTTGTTGGCGAGCAGTGTCGTACAAGAGCACAGTTCAAGGTTACAAGGCTCAGCGGGACCCGAATAGTCGTCGCAGGGCACACGCAAAATATGAAGCGCTGCGGCTCGGGAATCAGGCGGCTCGGGAATCAGGCGGCTCGGGAATCAGGCACCGAACCAGTCGGGACAGGTACCGACTGGGAACCAGACGCGTTCGACTGCTCCGTTGGCCCTGTCTAGGTCCATTGCCTCTCGAAAGAACGGCTTCATCTGACTGGGATAACAAAGCCGAGCGGCAGCTTGGGTCGAGGCTTGTACCTTGGGAGAGACATCAACGGCTTCCAATTCAACCCCGAGCGATGCCAATTGTTCTGAAAGTTGCGCAGTTGACAAGTAGGTCACGTAGGGGCGGTCTTCATAAAAACCGATCGGAACATCTATGTGGCCAACAAGCCCTGCGGCGGCTTGGGCAACTAGGCGATGGTCGACGTGACCGCCAAGCCCAGCAGCCACGAGCAACAGCGCTGGTGGCGGCCGATTCGGCCGCTGGGCCACTGTGGCTACTGCCTGAAGCCATCCGGCAATCTCGGGAATCAGGATCTCAGCGGACAAGTCTTTGGCCGGATCCAACATCTCTGGCCCAAACGCTGCGCCGTTTCGCAACAGAGCCTCGGGCCACTGCGCCGCCGACCAGTCGAAGCCAAACATCATCGAGGCTGCTACCTCTTCGGCCCTGCGCCACAGGGTAATAGGGGCTGCGCGTTCGGCTGCAGGCGACACCCACTCAGTCCATGTACTCCGGCCGAACACCACGCGTTCGCGAACTTGGCAAGATGCCAAGGCACCATTGCGCAAACTCTGCCCGAGCGAGAGCGGCAGGTCATCGAAGTGTGGAGAAATCACCGTGACGCACTTCGCCGATTGCCGATACTGCGAAGAGAAGCGCCGGAGGATTCGATTGTGTGCAGAGGCAGTCACTGGTCGGCATCTCCTGAGGTTTGCCCTGCTTCTCGACGGTAGGCCTCGCCCTCTCTATCTGCTTCTCGCAGGCCTCGTTGTACCCGCGGCCCACCATCGGACTCATCGCTAATCTCACCGACGATCGCTTCGAGAATATCTTCGAGTGTCACTAGACCGAGTAACTGCCCGTGATCCATCACCACTGCAACATGGCGACGGGTCCGCCGCATTTTCTGCATCAGGTCCTCTAGGCGGTCATCTGACTTGACGCTCAGGGCCACGCGAACGATGCCAGGGGGAAGCAATCCGCTTCGCAGCTCTGGTGAAACTGCAATCAGGTCTTTGGCATGCAAGAAACCGGTCACTTGATCGGGGGCGGCGCCGAGGACGAGCACTCGCGAGTGGCCGGACTGATGCACGAGTTCCTCTGCTTGAGCCACAGTTGCAGTATTTGGCACAGTAACTAGGTGTTGACGAGGTGCCATCACTTCTGAGACTTGAATCTGCAAGAAGCCGAGCGCACCTACGAGCAGTTCATGTTCGGTGAGTTGCAGTTCACCACCGGCTCGGGACTCGGCCACCATCACAGCTAGTTCGGGTGCCGTATGGGCCTGCGCTAGCTCATCGGCGGGCTCTACGCCCACTAGGCGGGTACCAATCCTTGCAAGCCAATACAACCCCGCCACGGCTGGGCGCACGAGCCCAACCACGAGCCGATGAACCGGGGCAAGTGCAATGGCTACAGCTTCGGGTGCGGACAGAGCAAGCGACTTTGGAACCATCTCTCCCACCACCATATGAACTAGCGCAATGATGATCAGTCCAATAGCAAGCCCCAGTGCATTGGAGACGCTCTCGGGAAGAGCAGTCAGTCCAAACAGACTCTCGAAGGCCGAACCCACCACCGGTTCAATCAACCAACCAAGCATCAACGAGACAACCGAGATACCAAGTTGGCTTGCTGCTAGTTGCACATTCAAATTGCGCATTCCATCTAAGGCCCGACGAGCCCCTACGGAGCCAGCTTCGGCTCGCTCCTCTATGAGTCCACGACGCGCTGCCATCAAAGAGAATTCCACGGCCACAAAGAACCCGTTCGCAAGAATCAGAACTATTCCAAGCAGCAAGATCAGCAGCGGACTCATCGGTTGACCTGCCCTGAGGTATCGCCCGTGCCGCTATCTGAGGTGCCGGCAAGCGTTTCAGGAACGGGAGCGATCAGTTTGACTGTGGCAACACGTCGGCCCTCCATTTCTTCAACTCCGATACTCCAGTCATCGCAGAAGAACTGCTCCCCGACCTGGGGGATGTGCCCCAGTTGGGCGAGCACAAAGCCGCCGAGCGTTTCGAATTCTCCTGGCGGCATCTCGAACTGACATGCTGATGCAACTTCATCGGGGTGCAGCAGACCCGAGAGCAGGTGCGCACCTTGCCAGCGACGAACCGACGGGGTGCTCCGTTGAGGATCGTGCTCATCGTCAATGTCGCCCACTATCTCTTCGAGGACATCTTCGAGGGTGATGATTCCCGCCGTGCCACCGTACTCATCAACCACAAGTGCGAATTGCCCAGCAGCCCCCTGCAGTTCAACGATGAGGGATTCCAGATTCTTTGACTCCGGGATCGCGAGAACCGACCGCAGCAGGCGGCGGACAGGAAAGTCCGCCCGATCTTCGACTGCTACCCCCAGGACGTCCTTGATATGAACTACGCCGGCAACATGATCAAGATTCTCTTCAATGACGGGAAATCGAGAGAGCCCCGTGTTTGCCGTCAGCTCGAGCAAGTCACTCACTAGAGCATCGAGCGGCAAAGCATGAACGCTGACACGCGGAGTCAGTGCATCGGCAGCTGTTTTCTCGCCAAAGCGAAAGGTGCGAGTTAGCAAGTCAGCATCTTTGTGGTCCAAGGTTCCACTCTCTGCCGAGGATGTGACCAAGCGCTTCAACTCTTGGCGACTCCTCACACTCGACAACTCCTCTTTGGGTTCAACCCCAAAAAGGCGAACAATCCGTTCCGCCAAGGCATTACAAACAAAGATCACGGGACTGAAGAGGAAATTGAAACCCCGAAACACAGCAGACAAGGCCAGAACTGTGGGCAGTGGCTTGGCAACCGCTACAGACTTTGGAACCAACTCACCCACGACCATCTGCACCACCGTGGTGAACAGCAACGCCAGGAGTACCGAGACTCCCAACGCACGAGACTCTCCGAGCAGGTTCCCAACAAATGGCTCCAAGGCAACAGCCACCACTGGCTCGGCCAGCACGCCAAGGCCAAGGCTGCAGATGGTGATTCCTAATTGTGCGCCCGACAAGTTGTAAGACAGTCGCTGTTGCAAAGCGGCGGCACGAACAGCAGATCGGCTGCCCTCTTCTGCGAGCTTCTGCAGTTGGTTGCGGTCAACGGCAACTAGGCCAAACTCTATGGCCACGAAAAAAGCGTTTGCCAACACTAAAAGCAGTACTGCGCCGAACCCGAGCAGAGTCATGCGAGATCAGTCACCAGAAGAGATCCAACAATGTCCTTAGCTTAGTCCTGCGATGACCAAAGACTGACCTTGGCAGGATCTCAACTCGCCACGAGCTTGGGCGGCTCGTAAATCTTGAAACCTTGAACAACGAGAGAAGCGCAAAGGCGACAGGTAGGGTATGGATCAATGTTGCCGGATTCCACATCATCTTTGCGCAGCGCTGATGCAGTTCGGGCTGCTGCCCGCTTGGCCAAGGTTGCTGGAACCGCGCTAGCTGAAGGGGAACTCACCCTTCCGCAGTACCGCGTGCTGGTCTTCTTGGCGGTTAGGTCCCGCCCTGCCACCCACGTAGCAGCCCTGCTTGGAGTGAGCGCATCGTCAATGACCTCGGTGGTAGACGGACTCGTTGCCCGGTCTCTTGTTTCTCGCTCAGCGGACCCGACCGATCGACGCCGTGTCATGCTGTCCCTTACGCCTGAGGGGACACGAACCATGCACATCGGTGATGAGCTTGTCGGTTCTGGACTCAACCGCCTTTTGCAACGCTTGGAACCTGCCCAAGCTGAGCAGGCCTTAGTCGGACTCGAGTTGTTGAATCAGGCAATGGAAGCATCACTTGAGGAACGCTTCGGGCCTCAATTCAGCGAGTCAGAAGTTCAGACATCTGCAGATGCCTCAGTTACACCTGTCGCGTCTGCACAGTCTGCACCGTCTTCACAGCCTGAATCGTGAGTCAAGAAGGCACTGCAGTTCTGCGGCTTTCGGGAGTAGGTCTGACTCGCAATGGCACCCGCCTGCTGGATCAGATCGATTTTGTAGTCGAGACGGGGTCAAGTTGGATCGTTCTGGGTGCTAACGGCAGCGGCAAAACCTCGCTAGTTCGAATCTGTTCACTGTATGAACATCCAAGCTGCGGCACTGTGGAATTGCTCGGCGAAGAACTCGGCCATACCGACGTTCGCAAGCTGCGCCGACGGGTGGCACTCGTGAGCCCAGCACTGACAGACATGATTCGGCCGCAACTGACTGCCACCGAGGTAGTTATGTGCGCCAAATTTGCAGCCCTCGAGCCCTGGTGGCACGACTATGACCAAGCCGATAGGGACAAAGCAGTCAGCCTGCTGAACGCCCAGCAGGTCGGATTCACAGCCCAGCGTCGATACGGATCACTGTCCTCTGGTGAGCGTCAGCGGGTGCTGTTAGCTCGGGCGCTCATGTCGGAACCTGATCTGATTCTGCTCGACGAGCCGAGTGCTGCTCTTGACCTAGGGGGCCGTGAGCTTCTTGTGGAACGCCTAGGTGAACTTGCAGCCGATCGCGCCGCACCGCCAATCATTCTGGTGACACATCACGTAGAAGAGATCCCACCGAACTTCACTCATGTGCTGGCTTTAAAGCAGGGAAAGATTCTTGCTGCCGGACTGCTGCAAGAGACCATGACTAGCGAGCTACTCAGCGAGTGTTTTGGCCTGCCGTTGAGCTTGCAGCGCAACGGGTCACGCTGGACTGCTCGGCGCAGCTGAGGGCGCTGGTTCTGAGAGGTACTGCTCGAGCACTAACACACTTCGCGCTGCCAAGGTGATGCTGCCATTTGCTTGATGCGCCGTGGTTCGAGCTTGAGCATGTTCAGTA
>WLLG01000109.1 GCA_009700815.1 Actinomycetota bacterium | reverse complement strand
GGCTCCTTCAACAAACCATGTCGAACCGCTGCCAGCTAATCGGGGTTGTTGTCCTGTAGCTGCACCAAGGAAATCTCGATGTTCTGCTAGTGCCGGGTAGGCATGGAGTGCGGCAGGCTCGAGGTCATTTCCGTTCTCTCCAACAGGTCCCCCTAGGGAATCCCAGGCTTGGTAGACAACTGGGGTTGAGCAGTGCATCGCAGGCGTGTACAGCGTAAAGGTTCGGTCCACATGTTCGAGCGGGGACAGGACTTCTCCTATTCCGCTGACTTCTGCGTGGCCACCAGCAACGCAGAATGCAACATCGGCGCCGATTGCGGCGGCCACCTGTGGGTCGCGCTGATGTGCCCACCGCAAAATCGCCGCGGCATCGGAACTTCCGCCACCTAGGCCTGCTCCGGCAGGGATCCGCTTGGTGAGCACGACACCGGCTTGGCAGTTGACTGCTCGGAGCGCCTGTTGCACCAGGTCATCCTGCTCTCCCTGCGCGCTCTTCCCTTTATTGATGACTACAAACTCGGAACCCTCGGGGTCGAGGCTCAGAGAATCGAATATATCCAGACTCACCATCTCGGCACGGATCAGGTGATACCCGTCATCACGGATACCAGTTACTCGCAACGAGAGCGTGAGCTTTGCTGGGGCCTCTAGTTGAATCCTCACGCTGCAAGGTTAGAGCAGAGCCTCGGGAGCAACTTCTACGGGGTTGGCGTTCACGGCTTCAGTCAAGCGCGCCCAGGCGACAACATCGAGTTCTTCTGGACGCGAGGTACCCGCAATCCCAGCGGCCTCAAAAGCGGCAACTGATACTGCCTTGCCCAGAGTTGAGCGGAGCATCTTGCGTCGCTGGCTATACGCCCGGGCAACAAGTGCCATGAGTTCCGATTCGCTCACGATCCTCGAGGGCGGTTCCCGGCGGGTGATCCCAACAAGCGCCGAGGTGACCCGGGGCCGCGGGATAAATACTTCAGGTGGCACAGTCGCAAGAAGTTCTGCTCGAGCAAACCAAGCCAATCGAATCGAAGGAATGCCAATTGTTCGCCCGCCCGGGCCGGCCACTAGGCGATCGGCCACTTCGGATTGAACCATCACCACCATGCGCTGAACCATTGGAGCGTCTGCGAGCACTCCCATAATCAGCGCAACGGCAGTGTTGTAGGGAAGGTTCGCAACGAGCGTCCACGGGAATTCCTCAGTGTCCCCAGTGTCTCCAGTGTCTCCAGTGTCCTGGCGATCCGCCACTGCTTGGCCGGATGAGGGATCTGCCGAAGACAAGAGTTCGGGCCAGTTCACGGTCAGTGCATCCGCCTGCACGACCTGTACTTCTTTTGCGCCATACAAATTCAATACATCGCTCAGCACTGGCAGCAGGGTTTCGTCTTTTTCTACTGCGAGCACATGCGCTCCCGTATCGGCAAGAGCCAAGGTGAGCGAACCCAACCCAGGGCCGATCTCAACCACACGGTCTCCCGGCCCGACTTGAGCGAGCCGCGCAATCTTCATCACCGTATTGGGATCAGCAACAAAGTTCTGCCCCAAGGCTTTACGCGCCGTCAATCCGTAGCGTTCGAGCAACTCAGTTATTTCACCAGCACCAAGCATGGCCGGCTAATTTCCTGCAACTGAAGAATTCGAGCGGCCGACACTGCTCGTTGTAGAACTTTTCTTGGTGGTGGTGGTGGTCGTCGGGGGCAAGGTTGTCACGGTGACGGCAGGAGCTCGATCGGAGTATCGACTTGACCCTTTGGGGTACCAATCCGGCAAGAGCTTGATTGATGTAGTGGTGGTGGACTGCTCTGGTGCCAAGGCCGTGGTAGTCGAGATACTCGTAGAACTGTTCTCAGAGGCTGTCTGAGATTGATCCTGCTCTTTGGAATCGGGGTCACTGCGAAGTGCCCCAACTGCGAGCAGGAGTAGGGCGACCAACGTAAAAGCTAAGGCCAGAATCATTCGAGGTGGAAGCCGATTCACGGTGCATCAAGACCATAGAACTGCCGAGCGGTTGCTGTGGTCTCGTTGGCAACTATCGAGAGTCCAACCTCGTGCAGACGAGCAATCTCTGCGCCAATCAGGCCAACTAGGGCAGGAGTATTCGGCTTACCGCGATGCGGCACGGGTGTGAGGAACGGCGAATCGGTCTCTACCATCAGCGCACTCAAGGGAGCGCTGCAGACTGCGGACCGAACGTCGTCGGCACTAGGAAAGGTCACGATGCCGCTGATGGAGAGCAGCGCTCCACGCTCGATACAGCCAGCAGCCTCATCTACTCCACCAGTAAAGCAATGAAACACCGTTCGCGTTGGAATGGACTCGGCATCAAGGATCTCAAAGGTCTCTTCCCAGGCATTGCGTGTATGAATCACCAGCGGCAAGTCATACTCATGCGCCAAGGCGATCTGCTGAGCGAATACCTTGCGCTGAATCTGTCGCGGCGCATGGTCGTAGTGATAATCCAGACCACATTCACCAATGGCAACCATCTTGGGATTCCCCGCGTTGGCCTTGACGACCTCGAGCACTGCGTCGAGACCTTCAGCAGCATCGTGTGGATGAAGACCAACTGTGGCCCAAACCTGCTCGTACTGTGCTGCAAGTGCCACACAGGAAGCCGAGCTCACGGCATCGGTCCCGACGGTAATCATCTGAGTGACACCAGCCTCGGAAGAGGCTTCAAGAACTGAACCTAGGCTCGAGTCATCTTCAAGGTGGCAGTGGTTATCAATCCACTGCAAGCTCGGCGTTAGAGACATGATTGGCACTGCCCTAGTTGTTGATACACACGATTCCCTCAGCTCCAGCAGAAAACAGCTGAACTGTACCCGCTGCATCCTCGGCATCTTGAGTTCGGGTAATTCCCTCGGTGACTGCCAAGACCGCTGCGTCGCTCCATTCCATGAGAGCGCTCACTGCGGTGCCACCGAGGGTTGGCGGTGCGAGCACCACAACAACTACATCAGGGCTGATCTGATCGAGCCACGCCCCACCGATGACCTTCTGCTTGCGAGCCGAACGAGACCCGGCTGCGATAAAGCGCAACTGATCTACATCTGCTCCTAGGAGTTGGCGAGCTTCTCTCGGGAGGCGACGAGCCGAGACGGGGCGCATGACTCCTTGCACTGTCAGATTGCCCTCGTTTCCGCTCACCGATTCGGCTTCTAGGTCGGCCACGCCTTTGGATCTGCGCCGAGCCAATCTTGCACTGAGCGCCGGATCAGCGAGCTGCGCATCTACTAGGACCACTCTGCGCCCATCTGCAACGCAGGCTGCGGCTAGACCAGTCGCTAATCTGCGTACCTCAACCCCATCTCTTGGAGCTGCGACCACAATCCGACTCGGGAACTCGCCTGACGTGCCGGCGTCTACCGCTGAGGTAATGATCTGTTCGAGTTGTTTCGGGGTGGACCTTGTCTTCTTGCGGGTTCCGCCGCTGACGTGGGTCCATTTGCGCAGACCGGTGAACTCATAGACGTCATCTCGAGGGTCAACCCTTGGGAACCGACTCCCAGCCATGACCAACCCCGTTGCGATCAGCCCTGCAGATGCGATCGAGACCAGAACAATCCAAAAGACTGAAGGCTGCTCTTGGCCTAAAACTGCATCCTGATAGGCGCGAATGTAGAACGCACCCGAGTAGTACCGAGCCTCACCGGGGATCGTTGGGCGCAACTCGTCGGCAACTTGCGCCTCTGCGGCGGTACGACTGTTTTCGAAAATATTGTCCATTGCTGTGACGAGATACGGCTGCACGGCCAGCACATTGGCTTGGCTGGTATCGCTGTATTGCAACTGGACCAACAAGCCCAACTTGGGGCGGGTGGCTGACATCCGATCGCTGATCTCCCGAACAGAGAGATCAACCCCGGACAGAGTTTTGAGTTCCTGGGCGTACGCAAGAGAAACCACCGTGGTCAACACGCCCTGCAGTCGCTCACGGTCAATCAAGACATACTCACTCGGCACGGACCGGTCGAGGCGTGGCGGGATCACTGCAGCAGTTGCGGTGTAGTGAACGGGAAGCATGCTCGCAACCACCCCGCCAAGAATGCCGCCAATCAGTGCCGCTGCAACTATCTGCCGTCGGGCCCGTGTCGAAAACCGTAGGTCCCACCTTGCGAGCGGTACCTCGTCCTCATCTAGCGGCGAGGACTGTTGGAATGAGCCCTGACCAACGAAAGGGTCGAGTTCACTACCAGGTGCGAGCCGCTCAGTTTGCCAGCGGTCAACTTCGCCAGACGGGGTCTGCTCGAGACTCACAGAGTCAACCCATGTGTCAGTCCACGTACCGGGCCGTGATACCGGCGAACTGTTTGAGTAGGACTCGGGCGAGATCCTCTCAAGTTCCTGACCAACCTGGGGTTCCTCTGCTTGCCCAACTCCAGACATGCCTTTCCATCGAGATCTCCAAGAGGGAACCTGCAAACCCGCCGCAAGCCCAATCACCGCCCAAGCAAGTTTGTTATTCAGGAGCGGCAAGAACATGGAACTTGAAAGCACCGGCAGCAGCATCACAAACAAGGTGACGGAAATCTCTTTCATCTGTAACCATCGCGGCCGCAACAGATTCAGCATCGTCATCAAGAAGATTGAGACGAACATCAAGAGCCCAATTACGCCAAGATCCCCTGTGACGTCCATCCACGTGTTATGCGAAGACACGTCGTCTCGGTCCTCATTGAGTTGCTGACTCCCTGGAGTCACGAGCAAGTTCGGAGAGATCAGAAGCCGCAATTGACCAAACCCGTAGCCCGTAACCGGCTGCTCCTGAATGAGCGCACTTGTCACCGTCCAAAAGTCCAAGCGCCCGGCACCGCGATCAGAGAATCCGCGCTCCAAATTATTTGGATTGGCAACGAACCCAACCCCAAAGGCCATGACCGCAAGCAACAATGCGCCGATAGCCACCCGGGACCGACGACCAGCGCTCAGCCCGGGCCGAGTCACCATTGTTCCAAAGAGCGCAATCGCGGCGCCGATTAGCCCCGAACGGCTGCCCGCCCCGGCTGCACCAGCCAATACTGCGAACAGCGTAAAGGTGTACCACCACTTGATCTTCACAGTGGCGGCGTGTCTGCGGTAATAGACCGTGAGCGGGATCATCGAGGCCATCAACAGGCCAAAGAAGTTGGGATCTTTTCCGAATCCAACAGAGCGCGTCCCCAAAAACAAGGCCAGGATTCCTAGCGAGGCACCAAAAAGTCCGCCGATCCAGTAGGCCCGAAGAAATTTGTGCAGCGCCCTGTGACTGTCCACCATGAGCGCAGTAATGCAAAAAAACACCACGCCGAGCATGAACTGCCCCATGGTGTTCAGAAACGAAAGTGCCTCGGCAGACCACAGCCCACTAGCAGCAGCCCAGGTCAGCAATACGAACACCGGCGCCCAGGTCCGCAAGGGAAGTGCGGGCGGACGCCAACGTTGTACCACCAGTTTGTAGATCATGAGCAGACCGGCCACGAGGGCGACAGCACGCCCCATTCGAATCGGTCCTGCTCCAAGGCCATCGAAGTGGATCAGGAAAGCAACCGCTTCATAAAAGAACAGTCCTCGTTGCCAGACCCAGATGGACAGGCCGACTGTGAGTGCGATCACCACCAGAACCAGCACACCCCACTTATTGAAGATCGCAAAGATCAGCAGCGGGATTGCGGCGATCGCAAGTCCAATGGCCGCAGCGGTGCTCCAAGGTGGTCGCTGCCGCGGCGCTTGGGTCGTGGTCGGCTGATCGATGGTTTGCAACCGGTTCCCCCAAGTTCGGGCCGCCACGCGTTGCGGCCGAGTGCCAATAGCGTATCGGCAGTGACTGCGGTCCCGACATCAGTGATGACTGAGGACGGCGACGCACCTGCAGTGCAGAGCAGTCTTACTCGGGAAGCTGTCCCACCATGATCAGCTTGTTGGTCATGCCGATTGCTCGCATCGCTATGTCGACCGGCTTATACAACGCTGGCCCGAGCTTGCCAGCACCCGTGCCAGTAGCCGCCCAGTGCTCCATGACGTTGGCCATCTTGGCAGTCGGCGAGCGCATGCCTTGCTGATCAACCACATTCAGCCCGCAGCGCGCCATGAGGGTACTCAGGCCGCGACCCGAGAAATACACCTGATGGTCTGCGTAGTACAACATGTCGCTCCAACGGATCGGCTCGGCGATCTTGCGTACTGCAATCACAAACGGTCGAGCCGGGAACTGAACATCGGGGGTCTCCATAACCACCAGACCACCAGGGCGAAGATAACGCAAGGAACGCTGCAACAAACCACGGGGATCATGCACATGCTCAATCACGTCCCACAGTGTGAGCAGGTCAACGGAGCCATCTGGAATCTCGGCAGGCAGGTCATCAACGTTATAAGCCGTCAGTCCCCGCCCTTGTGCAGTTTCAACCGCGCCGGCGTCGACATCAGCGCCGACTGCTCGCATGCCACGGCGAGATGCCCAGTCGATGAAGTTCCCGATGCCACACCCAATGTCAAGTACTGACTCCAGCGGGCCATGTTTCGCCTCGACACCGCTCAGAATCTGCTCATAGCGGTCCTCGTAATTTGCCTGCACAAGGTCAGTTGCGTAGAGCTCAAACTTGTAGCCATCCCAATAGGTGCTGTCTACGGGATCACGGTCGGGGCTCTGAACGAGGTATTCCGTTCCACAGAGTCTGCAGCGGAAAAGATCAAAACTCTCGATTCGGTAGTTGCGATCGCGTCCAGGTCCGCCGCATGCCGGACATAGCTCTTGTTCAGTTGACCGATGCCCCACCGAGTCCTCCTTGACCTGACTGAATAAATCAGCATACCGCTCTTGGTCAAATACTTCTTTTTGCATCCCACTGTTCCTCTGGTTGCACACCCAGCCAACTACTGCTGTCAGCCTCTGACATGATTTGGCAACACTTCTGGAGATGACCTGTGGCGCTAACAACAATCGGATTCGATGCTGAT
>WLLG01000108.1 GCA_009700815.1 Actinomycetota bacterium | reverse complement strand
TGCTTGCAGCCGGGCAGGGAAGGTAGGCGCAGCGGGCTCGGCCGGGCTATTGACGGAGCGGTTTGGTGTTGCCCCCGGTGGGGCTCCAACGCACGCTGTGAGCAGAATGGACCAGACGATTGTGAACTGTATAAGCGCGCTGCGACTCGCTCGGCGTGAACCGATGGTTTCGTCCATAGCTTTCCATTCCCCCTTGTGATTCCTCCTCCCACATGTCGGTGCGGTGCCAGCGGATCTTGATGGGCCATGTGGACCAAAGCGCGGCAAGCTCCGAAATGCCGCCTTCCCCGACCGAATGTCGGTGCCGCGTTCTACGCTGGCCACAGACCAAGCAGCAGTGCCCGTCACCGAGCCCCCATCTCAGGAGATCAAGATGACACGATCAGCCGTTACCCAAGACTCACCCGTGCACCCGCTCGGGTCGCCGATATCCCACGCTGAGCCCGCACCTCGTACCCGCGCCCCGAATCTGCCCCGCTTTTTTGAAAATGAACCTGTATTTGCCTGTATTTGTGAGCACTTGGGCAATCTCAATTTCCACGAGAAACCACCAGAAATCCCTAGTTTCGCTTGTATTTCAGGGGAAATCCGCCCAGAGCTCCCCGGATGTTCAAATGGTCAAACTATGCCAACTAGGTTCTGTAGCTATGAGCACAGACTCTTCAAACCAGAGCACTAGCTCATTGCGCATTGGGTTCTTAGGCCCTGCTGGAACATTCTCTGAGCAGGTCATCCTTCGACTGCCGGACCTCGCGTTGGCAGAACTTGTTCCTTATCCCCTCATGACCGATGTGTTGTTTGCCGTGGCCGAAGGCGAAATTGACCAGGGAGTGGTTCCTGTCGAGAACGCCATCGAAGGAACCGTCAACGCCATCGTCGACACCATGGCCTTTGATGTTGACCTACTGATTCAGCGTGAAATGCTCGAGCCGGTTTCACTCAACCTGCTCGTGCAGCCAGGAGCGTCGATTGACCAAGTCACTCGCTTGATCGCCATTCCCGTTGCCTCATCTCAGTGCCGCACTTGGTTGCGCGATCACCTCCCCGCCGTTGAATACGTAGCTGCGAACTCGAATGCCCAAGCAGCGGAGTTGGCTGCTGAGGCAAACGACCCGACCGTTGCTGCGCTAGCGAATGTGCGGGCTGCAGAGTTATACGGACTCGAAGTTGCAGCGGCAGAGATCGAGGATCATCCGGAAAACTCCACACGGTTTGTTCTGGTCTCTCGTTCCGGGGTGCCAGCGCCTACTGGCCAGGACAAAACCTCGATTGTGGTCTACCAGCGAGCCGACACACCAGGGTCACTGCTGCGCATCTTGCAGGAGTTCGCTGCTCGCTCCATCAACTTGTCGCTACTGCTGTCCCGGCCCACCAAAACCTCGCTTGGGGACTACTGCTTCATGTTGGATCTTGAAGGCCACATTGCCGACCCCATCGTGGCTGATTGTTTGCGCAGCCTGCGGTCCCATCAGGCGAACGTAAAGTTCCTTGGCTCCTACCCTGCCGCAGCGACTGCGGCGCCGGCCGCACGGGAGCAGCACCAGTCTGATAACAACAAAGCCGAGGCTTGGCTAGACACCTATATTCGACAGATCGGCAGTTGACTCAAGCCTCATTCGGACCTGTCTCGCTTTCCGTTTCGGCCTTTTCTATCTGTTCAGCAAGGTCCTTGGCTCCGTACAGCGAAACCATCCTTGCAATCACTGTTGCCAAAAATACTTGCCCGCACATTGCCTCAATGACTGCAACCCTGCGAGCAAGATCAGATACTGGCGAGATGTCTCCATACCCCAGCGTGGTCAGGGTGACGAAGCTGAAGTAGGAGTAATCCGGTCGAGCAATCGGATCGCCAAAAATCGGGGTTGAGGAAAACACATCAAGAGCATGGAATACCGTCGAGAACATCAGCCCGAGCAAAAAATAAATGCACAGCGCACCCAAAATCGTCTCTAGGTTGACTCCTCGTTCAGACATCACCCGTCGTACAACCAAATACAAAATGGCTGCATAGATCAGCACTGAGACAATCGAAGCAGCTCCCAAAATTGTGTCGCTCCCTGCTCCCTCGTAGAGCAGCATCGAGCCGATTGAAACCCCGAGGAGCAAGATGAAGGGAAAGAGCAGACGGTTGCGCGTCACACCATCGATGCGCGTCGAGTAGTACACCACCACAAGTAGCGCAATCTCTATTCCAGCGAGCACCACACGCGCCCACCGCTGTTCAATAAAGCCATTCAGCATGAACGCTGCGACCAACAGCGTCAGCAGAGTGCCGAACCGATCATGAACACGAACATCGCGAAAACGCGAAATGCCAAGCTGGGAGAGATCAGTCATTCCCTCAATCATGGACTGAATTTGGCTGGGCCGACAGAGAAGGACCTGTTTCAAGAAGTTTCGGGTTTTTGAGTGGAGCCCGTGCTGGCTCTACTCTGGTAAGCGGAAGGATGGCAGAGCGGACGAATGCGACGGTCTTGAAAACCGTTGAGGCTTCACGGTCTCCGGGGGTTCGAATCCCCCTCCTTCCGCCATTGTGATGTCGCGAGACATCGGCAAGGACCGAACCTGCAGGGTTCGGTCCTTCGCCCCCCAACCTGACTGATTGGCGCCGGTAAGCTACGGATTCCGTCGCTTACCGGCGCCAATGCGGCAGTAGGTGGTTCGCTACCGACTTATGTTCTGTGTTCGTGACGGCACGAGCAGGAATTGCTGGCGAATTTCACCATCATCAGATAGGATTAGTTCTGTGTTCGTGACGGCACGAGCAAGAAACGGCTCCTGACTGAGGTGACCGAATGGACCAAACCGAACTCATCGAAGAACTGCTCCTTGCGCTCACCGAACTTGGGGTTCCGGTCCATGCCGAGGGCGAGGGACTCTTCGTAGACGGTGTCCGGATTGCACCCACCCTGGTCGCTCGTGCTCATCCCACTCCAGCCGACCTGACCCAAGTGCTCCAAGAAAACCGCGGCCGCCTACCAGCCATGATTGTGTCGGATCGAGTGAGCGAAGCAGGTCGCGCCGTACTCCGTGATGCCGGCTGGGGATGGCTCGATCGACGAGGCGACCTGCGCCTGTGGGCTCCTGGAATTCGTATCGAGGCCACGGTGCCGGGCCAGCGGACAGCGCGCACCAAGCCGCTCAACATGTGGACCCCAGTCGGCCTGGAGATTGCACTAGCCGCCATGATCGAGCCCGAGCAGGCCATTACTGCTCGCAAGCTCGCGCCAAAAATCAGTCGTAGCGCCGGAGCTATCCACGAGTTGCTAGGAAGGTTCACCGAGCAGGGACTGATCGGAAAGAGCACTCACCGTCCGCTTATGCCGGATCTGTTCTGGGAGACTGCCGCTCACTGGCCAGAGGAAGGCTGGATACCTCTTGCCGCAAGTGCCGATCAGGTAGGAACACTGCTTGGATCCAACCACGTAGTCCGAGTCGATGAACGCGCAGCCACCATGGGCGGCGCAAAAATCACCGCTGCAGGAAACCTTCCAGCTCGGATGTACCTGACTTCGCCAACTGCCCTTCGTAGGGCGCGCTCCCTCGTGGACCGCGAGCAACCCACCCGATCCTGGGTGCGGCTTGCTCCAGTTACCTGGCTTCCAGACAACGAAAATTACCCGCCAACTGACACGCAGCCTTGGCGAGTCGCACATCGCGTCCTCTGCGCACTCAGACTGGCAGCCGACCCTGCCCGAGGCCAAGAGATTGTTGAAGCCTGGGGCATTTTGAGCGAAGCTGGCCCAACGTGAGCGAACTACGCCCGATTCTGCTGTCGGGTCGACCTGGCGGCACCACCCATAGAGAGGTAGAACTGCTCGCTTCGCTTCCCAGCGAGATGAGGCTGATCGGTGGCCTTGCAGTTATGTGCCGAGTTGGCGTGCCGCATCGAACCACTGTCGACCTCGACGTCATTACTCGCGGCCTCGAGGACCACCATGAGTCAATCAGCCGCCTGGCCCTCACCAGCACAGGTGGGGGTCAGTACTCATTTGAGGGTGGCCTAGATCTTGACGTGATCGAAGTGGCATCAGAGTCCGCTGAGCAGGTGCTCGAGTTGCTAGTGGCGGGTGGCACTGCACTAAGCGACCTAGAACTCGCCGTTGTGGCGCATACCTGGGCGCATGATCACGCTCGGGCGCTCGACGTGGTCGCAGTGCAGGACCTCACCGGCGAGCGCTTGGCCGAAGCCAACGGCAGGCTCGTTGCAACCACAGTCGGATTGCTCGTCATGAAGGCCACAGCTGTTCCGCTACGCGCCTCATCCAAACCAGAGAAGCGTTCCTCTGATCTCTACGACATCGGCCGACTCCTGAGCGTGGGCCACCCGAACCCGGCCGAAGTCTCGGAACTTCCACCGGCACTTCGACAGGTCACCTCTGAACGCCTGCACACCTGGTTCGTTGATGATTCCGGCCGGGATCGCACCTACCGTGAGGTCCGGCGCTTTGATGAGCCACCCTTAGACCTAGACGAAGTCGCCGATGCTGTAGAGGAGTTGTTCAACGCGAACGACACCTCTGCCTTAGCCAAGTAGGCGAAATGGCGAGGCAGCTTCTAGGTCGAGTGCCAACTCCAACAACAATCGGTCTCTACCTACTGCACTCGTAAACATCACGCCGACTGGCAAGTTGGTGGCGTCATCATGGCCGAGTGGTAACGAGATTGATGGCTCGCCCGTTGCGTTCGCAAGTGGCGTAAAGCCCACCCAATCCTCGACTCGTGGAAACAGTTCCTCAAAGGGCAGTTTCATCGACAGTTGCCCAATGCTCGGAGCTACGGAGTTAGCCACTGGGGACATCACGAGGTCAAAGGAGCGATACGTCTGATCCTGAATCTTGGTGGAAGCACGCAATCGGCGAATCGCCCCCGAGGAGCGTCGCCAGTTCTGTTTGAACATGCGAGCAAGACCAAGCGTCAGATCAGATAGCTGGGACTTATCAAAGGCCTTGCCATAGAGCTGTGGTCCCGCAATCGAAACTGCAAAAGCAAGAGCAGCCCAGTAGTGCTTAAAATCTGCCTCAAACTCCTCAAGCCCTGGCAGGGTCACTGGCTCTACCGAGTGACCCAAACTCTCAAGCAAAGCAGCCGCATCGGCTAGCGCTGTAGAAGTTGGCGCATCGATTGGTCGACCGTTTGGCGACTCTGCCACCAGCCCGATCCGAAGCTGGCGATCCGTCCCGTTTTGGACCAATCCAACGAGTGGCAATTTGGGGTTCGCATAGCGGCGCTCGGCCTCAAAAAGGTACATCGCGGTGTCTCGAACAGTCCGAGTGAGTAGACCTTCTCCCAAAATATCAACCGGTAGAAACTTTGCGTCGGGGCTGCTCACTAGGCGACCCCTAGAAGGCTTGAGCCCAACGAGGCCACAACAAGCTGCTGGCAAACGTATTGACCCACCACCGTCAACCCCGTGCGCAACCGGTACCACGCCAGAAGCAACTAGCGCTGCTGAGCCACTCGAAGACCCGCCGGCTGTGTGATCTGGGTTCCACGGATTGCGCGTTGGCCCGGTCTCATCAGGAAACTCAGCGGAGGGGATAAAGCCAAACTCGGGAAGTGAGCTCTTTCCCAAACAAACCAGCCCCATATCCAGCATCTGCGCTACGACCGGAGCTGTGCGTCGAGCCGGAGGTGCAGCGGCAAGCGCTGCCGAACCCTGACGCGTGGGCAACCCTTCAACGTCTTCATTGTCTTTGATAAAGGTTGGCACCCCGCCAAAGGGCCCCTTCACACTGTGTGCAGCCCGGTGCTGGGCACGCTCGAAGTCGCGTGTCACCACTGCAGCCAGCACAGGGTCAACGATCTCCGCGCGCGCAATAGCCGCAGCGGTTACTTCAGTAGCGCTCAGATCACCGTTGCGGATGGCCGCTGCAGTGGCAACGCCGTCGAGTCTGGACAACTCATCGTGAAAAACGTGCACCGGTGCTTGAGACATGACCCAGAGGTGACCAGATCTAGAGCTTTGGCACAACTTTGGTTCCGGGGAACCCCTCTTGTTCACGCCACCGCTCCAGGTAGCCGACGTAGTCAAGCAAACTGCCCGTGTAGGTAAGGTTTCGACGCGCTTTGGGGTTCTGGCCTTGCTCGCTGTTGTAATAGCCAGGGGTACAACTGATTGAATAGCCAGCAATCTGCATGGCTACATTGAGCAGGGTCCGATGCCACTCCTCCTCTGCTTCTGGAAGGGCTTCAATACTGCTGATGCCATCCTCGGTGCAGCGAGCGATCAACCAAGCTACGTGGTTCGCTGACTCCGATAAGAAGTGCAAGAAGTTGGTACCGAATCCAGCTTGCACGATGCTGATCATGAGCATGTTCGGAAACTCAGCGGCCAAGACTCCGTGCAAAGTGTGCGCTCCGTCATGCCAACGCTCGCTCATGGCGATGCCATCACGGCCCTTTGGGTCAAACCCCAATCGCTGATTCAGGTCGGTGGTCACCTCGAACCCGGATGCGAACACCAGCACATCTACTGGGTACTCCACGCCATCTACCACGAGTCCCGTGGGCGTGACTGCTTCAACTCCTTGGCCGTCCGTATCAACAAGATGGACATTGGGCAGGTTGAAAGCAGGCAGATATTCGTCATGGAAACAGACCCGCTTGCAATGCTTTCCATACCAAGGTTTCAGCTTGTCCGCAGTGTCAGGGTCGTCTACGAGACGATCCACACGCTGACGAAATCCTTCCATGGTGTCAAAGTCTGATTGTTCTAACGCTTCGGCCTGCTCGGGTGTCGGCGCAACAGACTGGGTGTCTTCCCACATGACCTCAGTCCACCCGTCGCCAACCAAGTTTTTCTCGGGCTTCTTGCCAGTTACGACCTGAGTAAAATTGCGGATGCGTTCGGCCTGCCATCCAGGCTCCAGGCTTGAGTACCAGTCCGAATCAGTCGGGCCGTTGTTGCGTTCGCCAACAGCTGACGGAGTGCGTTGAAACACAAAGAC
>WLLG01000107.1 GCA_009700815.1 Actinomycetota bacterium | reverse complement strand
TCCCTGAAGCGCCCAGAGCAGCGAGGACTTGCCGGAGCCGTTACGTCCCATGAGCGCGACGATCTGCCCCGAGGCAAGGTCAATATCTGCTTTGGATACAGCAACGATATTTCCATAGCGAACCGTTACTCCTTTTGCAGAGAGTTCGGGCTCGGCCGACTTCGGTGCTGCTGGGCTTGCTGGTACTGCTGTGCTCGGGAGCTGTTGAAGCTCCTCTCTCAGATCCACGGCTGCTCGACGCGCATCGCGTACCGACAGCGGAAGCGGTGACCAGCCTGCAACGCGTCCGAGTCGTACTACCGGAGGCGCTACTGAACTGGTTGCCAAGATCTCTGCCGGTGGCCCCGATGCCACGGTTCCATCGCCATGGAGGTAGATCACGCGGTCGCAGTATTGCGCCACCCGTTCCAAGCGGTGTTCAGCAATCACCACCGTCACCCCGAGGTCGTGAACTAGGCGGGTGATGGCAGCGAGAACCTCTTCGCTAGCCGTTGGATCAAGGGCCGAGGTGGGCTCATCAAGCACGAGCACTCGCGGATGTGCGGTCAGCACGGATCCAATAGCAACCCGTTGCTGTTGGCCGCCCGAGAGGCTACGAATCGGCCGGTTTCGCAACTCTGCAATGCCTAATAGGTCAAGGGTTTCTTCTACCCGCTTGCGCATCACAGCCGGGTCGATTGCTAATTGCTCCATGGCATAAGCGAGTTCTTCTTCCACCGTATCGGTCACAAAACCGGCAAGCGGATCTTGGCCGACCACACCGATCAAGTCAGCGAGTTCTCGCGGCGGGTGACTCGATGTGTCACGGCCATTCACCGTTACTCGACCAGAAAGAATCCCACCGGTGAAATGTGGCACGAGTCCGTTGATTGCGCCGAGCAGAGTGGATTTACCAACCCCGGTACGGCCCACCACAAGGCACAGTTCACCCTCTTCAATATGCAAGTCAACATCGCTCAGAGTGCGATGTTGTGCCTCGGGGTAGGTAACGCTGACGTGTTCGAAACGGATCATGACTGCACCGGTGGTGGAGCGATCCACGCTGGCAGAGCACCAAGCAAAATGGCAAGCGTCGGTAGGAGCGGAAGTGTTGGCCACTGCAGCGGTTGCAGCGAGGGATTCAGGCTCGTGGGGTTTCGGACTGCGGCCGCAAACAGAGTGGTCGCGACGAGGATTCCAATTGCTGACACCCCCCACTCAGCTAGTAGCCACGGGTCTGGCCGGTAACGAGTTCGCTGCACCCTTTGACCGCCGATGAAAAAACCAATACCTGCAGCAAGTAGCCCTAATGTGAGCATCGGGACACCGAGGGTCCATGGACTGCTGCCATCAAGAAGGCCGTAAATGCCAATGCATACACCAATGAGTCCAGCAAGGACCAGAGTTCCAGTCACGCGCCGGGTGCGTTGCGGAACATGTGCAGTCCTTCCGTATCCCCTCGAGTCCATAGCTGCTGCTAAGAGCAGCGAGCGGTCAAGTGCATCGGTCATTACCGGTACTAGGACCTCTGCAAAGAAGTGAGTTCGTCGGCCGAGTTCACCCCTCAACCTGCGTGCTTTGCGGATCCGCTGTGCACTTTCGACTAGCTGCGGAGCCATGGTCAATGCAACGGTGAGCGCAACACCGACCTCATGAAGGGCTCCGGGCACGGACTTGAGTAGCCGCTTTGGATTTGCCAGAACATTCGCCGCACCTAAGCAGATGAGCAGAGTTGCTAACCGAAGTCCGTCATAGAACGCCGCAAGTAGGCCTTCCACTGAGACCGCACCACCAATGCGAACACCAGCGGCAACTGAAGGTAACGCCAGTTCGGGGAGCCGAAAGAGAACATGCGCCCCGTATTGCCCATCTAGCAGCAAGCGAAAAGCCAAGCGGGTTCCGATGATGATAAGGCCGAACCAGAGATAGGCCTTGAAACCCTTGGCCCAAGGCGCTTCGGTGCGTCGAGCGGAGACTACAAAGGCGACTACGGCCAGAATAAGGCCGAGTAGAAGTGGGTTGGTGGTTCGACTAGCGGCCGTTGCCATCCCTAGGGCCCAGATCCACCATGCACCTGGGTGCAGGTCTCTTGCAGTGCGCCGGGCTCGAGCAGAAGGTTGGGCTACCGGCCCCGTTCGCTCAGGGGCGAGTTGCACGTCGCCTCAACAGCACGGCGCCAGATCCAATGCCGAGGAGCAGTACTACTGCTACGAGGAGTCCGACCGGAGATGAGGTCGAGCCAGTTTCTTGGTTCAGGCTGAGCGCCGCCGGCGCAGTTTGCTCGCGACGGCTTGAGCGCGAAGCACGGGGCTCTTGTGAACTTGCAGGCCCATTCGAATTTGGAGGCTCTTTCGAATTTGAAGGCCTAGAGGAGGCCAGGCTGCTGCTAGGAGTGACCCCGGATGGAGCACTGGGGGCTGCTGCGGCATCTGCTGGGCTTGCCGCTGGGGCTGGCGTTAGGGGCGGAGTTGGAACTGGAGTAGTGGCTGGGCGTGAAGCTGCGGCTGGGGCAGGAGTGAGGGGCGGGGCTGCATCTAGGGGTAGGGCTGCGGCATCTCCTGCGGCTGAGATTGGAACGACTGCTGAATCGCAACCTCCACCGACCGAGAGCGATGGGCTGCTAGCAGCAAGCGCAGGTGGTGGTGGCACTCGGGGTGCTGGCGCATCTGAATCACTCCGATTCAGGGAGAACGACCAGCCCTGCACCGAGCCTGGCGGAGGCAAAATATTTCCTGCACCCAAGCTGCTGTAGCACCAGTTTCCGCCTCGATTAGCTAGCCAGTACGACCAATATGCGGTGGTAGGCGCTGGTTGAATGCATTGTTCTGTAGTTGGGAGTCCTGCAATCTTGCAGAGAAACCCTGGTGCACGCGTGGCTGTTTGAAAGTTGATTCCCGCCGCGGTCAGGGCCTCGAATCCATTTTCTACTGCGCTTGATACGCAGCGGGTACTGATGCCCCCACCTAGATCTTGGAAGTCAATCACTAGCGTGATGCCGGTTGCAGTAGTGCATGCACCCTCTGCTGCTGCAACGGGTGGAGTCTGCAGGAGCGAGGCACTCAGAACTCCGGCGATTCCAATTCCGATTATCGCTGGCTTGGATGCCCGCAGGCCTCTTGGTTTGCGGCTCACAGTGACCATTGCAACTCCAAGCATGAGGAGTGCAACGCCAAGAAAGATGAGTGGTTTCGAGGGAGTACCGGTGAATGCAAGCGAGGTTGCTGTGGTCTGGGCTCCAAGCACGGCGGCAGGAGCCTGAGTAGCAGGGGCCGTGGTGATAGGGGCTGTGGTAATCGGGGCTGTGGTAATCGGGGCTGTGCCGCTCGGGGCTGTTGTTGGGGGGACTGTTGTCGGGGCTGTTGTTTGGGGGACTGTTGCAGGCGGGACTACAGGCAATTCTGTCGCGAATGCGGGTGCGAAAGCAGAGAGGCCTAGGGCGAGCACTCCTTGGGTTGTTGCGCGGCGCCACTGATCTTCAAGGTTGCTAGGAATCCCACTCGTGACAGCCGCCGCACGAGCAGTTGGCGTATACGCGATTGCGCCGTTGAGTTGAAGCGAGGATGTGATCCAATTGGCGGCTCGTTCGGCAGCTTCTAGTTGTCCCGCTGCGCGAAGTGCCTGCGCTGACAGGCCACTGCTGTTTGCGTTGATCGATGCCGTGGAACCCGTTCCACCGAACCCTCCTGTGCTGCGGTCTTGCTTGGCTAACAGCCAGCCAAGAGCTCTACTGAGGGCTGCTTCGACGGCGGGTGTTCGCTCCACGCTGAGGAGTGCTTGTGTAGCGATTGCTGTGGCGTCAGTATCGGAGCGCTCGTTGCTGATGCAATTCGGAGTCAGCGTATAAATCAGTCTGAATCCACCATTCGGGCACTGCTGGCCGATCAAGAACTCAACCGCCTCAGCGGGAACCTGAGAATCGGTCAAGCTCAGGCTGAGAACCGCTAGAGCTTGGCCAAACCCATTATTTGAATCACCGGACAGCGGGTCAGAAATGCTCGGGTTTCGATCAGTAAATCGCCCGGCCTGTGGCCCTGTCGTGACCATGAGGGAGCGAAGCTCCTGCTCCAAATCCAGCCCCGAGGCAAACGAGGATTGCAGGTCCAAGCTCTCGGCGATTAGCAGGACTTTTGCAGTTGGGCCGGCCAGTCGAACGCCAAGAATCTGCGGTTCATAGGTCGTGAAATCGCTCAGATTTGAGATCAGTTGGTTTGCGGCTGCTTGCGGGGCGGGGTCGGAGCCTTGGCCGGCTGCAATAAAGCTCAGCACTGCATCTGCGGTGAGACCCCAGTCAGTTCTAGCCGGGCTGGTCCCGATGGCAAACCCGGGAAAGGTACTGCCGTTGGCGGCGAGTTGAGAGCTCAACCAGTCCATTGCAGCGGTTGCCTCGGGACGAGCTTCCGCACTTGCTGCTGGCAGATTGGCAGCTGCTATTCGAGAGTTCGTGCCGGTGAGCGAACCAAAGCCCAATAATGCAGCCACTAGGCACACAGCAGTCACAAACGCCCGCCGAGGGCTGAATTGTTTCAATGGTGACTTGGTGAGTCTGGAGTGCATGTATGTGGTTCCCCTAGGCACCGTGTACCTAGAAAGCCACTCACAAAATCGCAAGGACGCACCAGGCCCCGGCATCCGTTTTCCGCGACGGACGAGCTCGAAGCATCACCACAAGTTGAGCATTCCGACTCACAAATCTGCGCACCCAACTTGGACTGCGCACCTTGTTTACGGTTGCGGGACAGCGCCGGATTCTCACCGGCTTTCCTCAACTCACAGCGTAAAATTGTAAAACTGAAAAAGCGTAACCAAAAACTACGTGCCTCACCCTAGCGCAACTGGGCCGAACAGGCTCAGGGCTTCAGGGTTGCTTCATTGATCTTGCAGTCGTCCATCAGCCCCTGAATCAAGGTTTGGTTCGCTGCCAAACTACCTGTGGGATCAGCGGGGTCAATCTTGGTTGAAAGATCCTTCATCTTGTCATTCAGGCATTCTGCTTGCTCAGTCGTGAAACCCATCTTCTTCCAGATCTCGGTCATGTCTCCTGACGGAACTGGGTCGGCCTGGGAATAACTCGTCGGAGTTGTCCCGTCCTTACTGAGTGTCGAAGTTGTGGGTTCGATACTCGAAGTGTCTGCGCTGCTACATGAGAGCACTGTCATGAGGCCGCAGAACAGGACTGCGGCTGCACACTTCTTGAAGCTGTGCGGTGAGTGGAGCATGTCGCCGTTCTAGTTGTCAGAGGTGAGTGGTGCTTCGTTTGGTCCGGGGTCGCCTTTGCGTTCCACCGAAAAATCAAACGGAAACAGTGCCAGTTTCGCCATCGAGAAGTTCTTGATTCCAAATGGAATTCCCAAGATGGTGATGCAGAGCAGGATGCCGAAGATCACGTGGGTTATGGCTAGCCAGATTCCACCGAAGATGATCCAGATTATGTTGAAGACACCCTTTGAGAACCTATTGCCCGGCGATTCGACGAGTTGCCTACCGAATGGCCACATGACGTAGCCCGCAAGCTTGAATGACTGAATGCCGAAAGGAATTCCAATGATCGTGATGCAGGAAACTAGGCCAGCCAAGATGTAGGCGATCCCGAGCCAGACTCCGCACAAGATAAACCAAATAACGTTACCGATTGTCCTCATCTTCGCTCCTCGATCACGGTTCCCCGGCCAGGGTCTCTAGCCCAATACGTTAGCGGTTCTAGATTCATGCTTGCCTCGCAAGCTCGACTCTGAGTTGGTCGATCTCTTCTTCACGCTCGGCCAAGCGGTGAGCGATTCCCCGCAACAATGCTCGGGCGAGTCGTGGGACGTCATCAAGCAGCGTATTGAATCCTCGTCGGTCGATAACCTCGAGGGTCATGTCTGTTGCTGCCACGACAGAAGCTGACCGGGTAATCGAATCAAGCAGGGCCACTTCGCCAAAATAATCGCCCGGGCCGATTCGAGCCACTACCTGATCGTCCTTGATGATATTGGCTTCGCCTGAGACGATCAGAGCAAATTCTTGGCCTAGATCACCTTGGCGCATGATGGTTCTGCCCTGCTCAATGTGGACTTCGTCCGTGAGTTGTTCAATTTCTGTGAGTTCCTCTTCGGTGAGGCTTGCAAAAATTGGTAGCTTCCGAATTTGTCCAAGGTTGTTCGCAGGAGCATTCACACAGACAATCTACTCACCTGTATTTGTGCAACGATGCCACTTTGGTATTCGTCGATGGAGGATTCATGGTCAAACTGTTTGCATTGCTGCGTAAAAATCCGGACATGACAACCGAGGAGTTCATTACCCATTGGCGGGATCACCATGGCCCGCTGATCAAGAATGAACCACTTCTGGCTCGGCATATTGTTCGTTATGAGCAACATGTTCGTCACCGTGGTGATGCGCTGTCAGGGAATGAGGGCCTTGATGGGGTTGCCGTTCAATGGTTCAACTCGATTGATGACTTTGTGGGCTTCATGTCTGAGCCCGCCTATGCCAACTTGATCGCTCCAGATGAGCAGGTTTTCTTGGACATGAGTGCTATAGAATTCATCGTCACTGAAGAGCCTACGGTCGTCATCAGTGGCGAGGTCGAAACAGGAACAAGCACTGCATGACTGGCGGCGTGATTGTCACTGGCGGAGGTTCGGGTATCGGAGCAGCCGTTTGTCGTCAGCTTGCAGCCCAGGGGGTAGCGGTTGGTGTCCTTGATCGCAACGCGTCAGCGGCGGCACAGATTGCTGAAGAGGTTGGCGGGGTAGCACTGAGTGCAAACGTTGCCAATAGCGAAGCGCTAGCTGCCGAACTTGAGCGAGGAGCAGAGCAGCTCCATGGGCTAGTCGGCTTAGTGAACAACGCTGGGATAGGCAACCTCAAGGGCTTCGAAAGCTATACCGACGCAGAGATTGACCTGATCTTTGCGGTGAACTTCTCGGGTACCTACTCGGCAATGCGCACGGCGGCCCCGCTGATGCGGGCGAGTGGTGGGGGAAGCATCGTCAATGTGGCAAGCGTGTCGGGAGTCCGACCAACTCGTGGTGAAGCCCCGTACTCTGCGGCCAAGGCTGCAGTGATAGCCCTCTCGCAGGCTGCTGCGCTTGAGCTTGCACCGCAGATTCGGGTGAACAGCGTCTCGCCAGGCTTTATCCGAACTCCTCTGAACGAGGT
>WLLG01000106.1 GCA_009700815.1 Actinomycetota bacterium | reverse complement strand
GTGGCCCTATTTTTCGCCGGATCAGTGGTGATCTCGGTTGCGTAGGCCAAAGGAATGATCTGACAGCGGCCAGTGGCTAGCGCCGCGCGCAGCATGCTCACGGGGTCGCCTTTGGCTTCAATCGGGCAACCATAAAAGGCGCAGAATCCGCAGTTGTTGCAAGCGGGGCGTCCTTGGTACTCCACCGAGTTCACGCCTGTTGGTGCTCGGTACGGGTGAAGCCCGGCGCGCTCAGCAGCGGCCGATGACATTTGTGCACCGAACATATCTGCCCCGGGTGGCATGGGGAACGGCCCAGACCTCCATGCGGCGAAGGGGTTCGTCTCTTCGCCCGCAACACCGACGAGCTTCTCAGCCTCGGCGTAATAGGGCTCTAGGTCTGCATAGCTCAGCGGCCAGTCAGCGATGTCGGCACCCTCGACCGGGCCTAGCTCGCTACGAAGCTGGAAGTCGATCTCTCTAAATCTTGGCAACTTGCCATCAGCGTGCACGCCCCCTCCGCCCAGGGTTGAGGGCAAGTTGTTGACCTCTCCAGTGAGGAGGTGGTCGCCGTCTTCAGATGAGCGCCTGAATGTCCTAGGTTCGAGAAGTGGATCAGGCCCCAAAAAATGCCGTTGCGTGAACTTGATCTCGTCATTCGAGAAGTGGCCGAGTGGCGCAAAGGGAGCCTGCAGAGATAACAGGTGATTCTGCCCCTTTTCTAACAAGATCACTGACCAACCCGCTTGTGTGAGCGCGTGCGCAACAGCGGCCCCGCCAGGGCCAGACCCGATAATGATCGCGTCGGCGTCGACCCCATCTACGGCACCGTGCATCATGGGGCACTCACCTCTTGGTCGGAGTACCCACGTGGCTGAGAGTCTCCGCGGTAGTCGATTGCGAGCCATCCGCTCATCTCGCGATTACCGCCATAGACCGGGTCCCCGTACAGGGCCTCGCAGGCATGGGTGAAGACCAGTTCGCGGAACTCATCAGAGGCTGCTGCGACCGCTTCGGTCTGAGCGTCGGCAGGCATCTCTGCAAACTCGGGACCCAACGAGTCCAAGCCCGTGCGATACTGCGCGTTGAGGTCTTCAATGCGAGACCTCCAAGCGACTAGCTCCCAAGGTGAGAGTGCGATCCAGTTCTCGAAACTCGCTGCGCCCCCGTGCCGGCCAGAGAAGGGCCCCCCAGCCCAGATATGGGGAGGGTCAAAGTCAAACGCTGTGAGCAA
Organism: Actinomycetota bacterium; assembly: GCA_009700815.1. Classification (GTDB taxonomy): domain Bacteria; phylum Actinomycetota; class Acidimicrobiia; order Acidimicrobiales; family Microtrichaceae; genus IMCC26207. Next base: position 5,932 of record WLLG01000106.1, on the reverse strand, counting down.
CCCGTTCACATAGTCGGCCCCGCCCGAATCTCCTGCGGCCGGCGAGAGCTCATCTCCGGGAACGAGCTGGTTCATCAGCGCAATCAAATTTCGAGCCTGTAATGGGGTGAGGCCAGTAGACATGAGTCAGTCCTTGGTCAGCTCGAAGGAGGAACTCTCGAGCAGCTCGGCGGTCCACCCGGGAGGAATCACAATCACGGTGAACCGTTCCTCAATCAAGGCTGGTCCGCTGACTCTGACTCCAACCCCAAGGAGTCCCCCGTCGAAAGTGGGCGCCTCTACAAATCCAGAACCAAAGTACACAGGCCGAGAACCGGTCCGAGCACCTTCTAGATCTTTCGCTCCTGCGGACTCGGCAAGGGTTGGTGGGTGAGGAGTATGGCCGGTAACGAGTGCGCGAACCCCGCGCAGCACGGGGCTGTTGTCTCGGAAGGCAAACCCACGCTCTGCAAGATGCTGGTCGTGGAACCTCTCGATGAGTTCTGCGAGGAAATCCGAGGACTCGCCGGCGGGTGGGGCGGCAATGCTCAGGTCGAAATTTTGTCCTGGGTACGCCATTTGCACGAAGCGCTGCACATCGATCTGTTGCGGATCGAGTTGAGCGGGATCAAGTTCGGCAACGGCTTCTGAAGAGAGGTCCACAAGCATTCGGCGAAGTTGTTCTGGGTCAACCAGGCCCATGGGCGAGACCTGCGCAAGTTGCAGGTCGACTCGGTAGTCAGCAATGAGTAGTCCAAGTGCCGAGAACACGGGAGCAGCACGCGGAACCAAGATTCGAGTGACTCCGAGTTCTTCGGCTATCGCCCAGGCATGCACGGCACCGTTTCCACCGTAAGCAATCAGCGACAACTCTCGGGCGTCCGCACCGTAGCCAGCGAGAACCTTTCGCGTTGCAGTGGCCATATTCGCATTGACGATTCTTTCGATCCCCCAAGCGGCAGCGATCAGATCAATGTCAAGCGGCTCGGCGACCTCGCTGCGAATGGCTTTTCGCGCAGCCTCGAGGTCGAGGTCCATGCGACCATCGGCAAAACCGGTGGGTCGTAAGTAGCCCAGCACTGCATCGGCGTCGGTCACTGTTGGGAGCGTTCCGCCCCGAGCGAAACAAACAGGTCCAGGTTGCGCCCCGGCAGATTCGGGCCCGACCAGAAGGCTTCCTTGCCGAACTCGGGCGATTGATCCGCCACCAGCCCCGATGCACTGAATATCGACCATAGGTAGGCCGATGTAGTAGCGGTAACGCCAGTTCCAATCGGCCTTTACCTCGGGTAAGCCATCTCGGACTAGGCAAATGTCAAAGCTTGTTCCGCCCATATCGATTGCTACAAACTCAGTGACCCCTGCCTCGGCAGCAGCTCGAGCAGCTCCGATCACACCACCTGTTGGACCAGATCCAAGCAGCGTCACGGCTCGATGCGAAACATACGAAGGAGGCATGACGCCGCCGGTTGCTTGCATTAATAGCAGTGGGGCTGTGCAGCCTGCGCTGTGGAGTTTTTGTTCGAGCTGTGCCACATATGAGGTGATTCTTGGAGCGGTATAGGCATTGACCAAGGTGGTCGAGCTGCGCTCAAACTCGGGCCCGCGAGCCATGACCTCATGAGACAGTGAAATATGACCAACCTCGGGGTACTCCTCCAGAATGATTTCTCTGGCCCGAAGCTCGTGGGATGGGTCAACGAACGAGAACAAAAAGACCACCGCTATCGACTCGACTCCAAGCTGTCGGAGTCTCTGAACACCAGCGCGCACGGCGGCCTCGTCCAGAGCGAGGAGTTCCTCCCCTAGGTAGTCCATGCGTTGCGGAATCGGAATTCGGGCCCTTCGCCGAGCGATTGGGACTGGTGCGGGATAGGCGGGGTCCCAGATTTGTTCCTTGTGGACTCGCCTCATTTCGATTTCATCACGGTGGCCTTCGGTCACAAGCATGCCTGTGACGGCTCCATCCATCTCTATCATTGTGTTATCGGCAGTGGTGGTCCCGTGGACAAGCACTTCGATCATTGAGCAAAACTCGTCGGCCTCTCGACCTTCGCGTTGCGCAAGAAGTGCGAGCCCGTTCATCACTCCTACGGATTGGTCCTCTGGGGTGGTAGCTGTTTTGTCAAGCAGCACCGCTCCCTGCGGAGTGACGCAGATGAGGTCAGTAAACGTGCCACCTACGTCGATCCCGACTCGGTAGCCGCTCACTGCGCACTGCTTGTCTGAGCACTGTCTGTATGAGCACTGTCTGTCTGAGCACTGTCTGCATGCTTGGAGCGGCGTTCGGCTCGCAGCGCTGCGGTTTGAGCTAAGTCGAGCGCCAAACTCAGATCATCGAGTGATCCAGTCAGCACAACCCCGTACTCGCGCTCGGCAGCTTCATGCGAGACGTACTCGTCGAGCACATCATCAAGCACAGCTTGAGGATCTCGATTGAGCGGATCGCCCCATCCGCCACCCCCGCCGTAGTCATAACGAATTCGTTGTCCGGCAGCCAGCGCAAGCCAGTCAGCAGTGTGCGCGACCACGACCTCATCGGCGTCGCCGTCTCGAAGCACCAACTTGTTGGGCTCTCCGCTCAGTCCACCTGCGATCCCAGGCATGGGGTACTTCATGCCGACCACATAGGTGTAGACGCGAGCGTCAACTCGAACCTCTTTGACGTAATGACTTCCGCAGAGACCTCGCCACTCGCCAGCGCCACCGGAGTCCGTTCGGTAATCGCGGGCCCATTGAATATGCGGGTACAGGCTTTCATTGATCTCGGCTGTGGCTTTCCAGAGGTTGCCAAAGGCTGCAGCTTGGCAACCCCAGGCGTCCATCCCATACGCAGCGTTGCACCAGCCGGCGTACACCTCGGCTGAATGATCTGTGAATTGAAGTCCGGTGTGCGGGTCTGTTCCCATAATGACGGTCGGAATCCCGGTCTTGTACACCTGAGGTACGGCTCGCTTGGGGAGCGCTCCCTGAAGCGCAAGCGCAATCACCTCTCCGACTTCAGCACCCGGGTGGTGAGTCCCCGCCGACACTGGGCGATTAGCGACTGGATTCAGAACGCACCCTTCGGGGATGATGAGTTCGATTGACTCAAAGAAGCCTTCGTTCTTGGGAATGTCGGGGTCCATCATCGCTGCAATCTGTCCGACGGTGTAGCCACGGGTGTTACCAAACGTTGACCAAGCCTGAAGCTCTTGTCGGGTATCTGATCCCGTAAAATCGATGCACAGGTTCTCGCCATCCACTGTGACAGTGCAGGCCAATCGCACGTCAGGGTTTCCGAGGGGATCATGATCAACAAAGCACTCGGCCGAGTAGGAACCATCAGGCCAAGCAGCCACTTCTTCTCGAAAGCGGCGCGATGCGTAGTCAATCATGTGGTCTACCGAGGCCTCAACGGTCTGGGCGCTGTGACGCAAAATCATGTCTTCAAGTCGTCGAACTGCTAACTGCGCTGCGCCGATCTGCGCACGCAGGTCGCCGGCGTGATCGGGGAGGCGGTTGTTCACTGCCATGGCGTAGAGCACGTCGCGGCGCTCGACTCCTTGGTCCACCACTTTGACTACTGGCCAACGAGAGCCCTCACCCCACACGTCGTTCGCTGTCACGTTGTAGCCACCCGGTACTGCACCACCGGTATCTCCGTGATGGCACTGAATGCTTGCGATGAGCACCATCCGTGAACTGCCATCGCGCTCTTTGGCAAAGATCGGTGCGAACACGTTGTAGTCAGGCAGGTGCCCACCACCGTGATACGGGTCGTTGGAAACGAATACATCGCCGGGCCGAAACTCATCAGACCCTAGGAAGTCGAGAGCAAAACGAACGGGCAAGGTTGAAGTCAGCATGAATTGCGGGATACCTACCGAGAGCGCAGCAAGCCTGCCGCTTGCATCCAGGATGGTTGCATTTCGCTCGTTGGACTGATTCAGGATCGGTGTGGTTGCAGTCCGCGAGACGAACACGGCCATCTCAAAACAGACGGTCTCCATTTCGCCACGAATCACCTCGGAAGTGACGGGGTCAACTGCCACAGAAGGAACCTTGCGTTCGCGTGGTGCGGCGAGCGTTCTTGGATCAATGTGCATAGTTGCTCCCCTTCTAACTGACATGGACGTCAGTTAGAAGGCTACCCTGTTGGGACGGGTAAAGAATCGCTACTGAGTGGAGTCGCTTGCAATGGAGCTACCAAAGATCATCAGTGTGGACGACCATGTGGTGGAGCCGCCGCATGTCTGGCAGACCTGGCTGCCCGAAAAGCATCGTGAGAAAGGTCCCCGCGTGGAGCGCGCCAACTGGGGGCCATTCGTTCATAAAGCGGGAGCTCGCTACGACAACACGATGGATCCAGACGGGCAACCAGGGGACTACTGGGTGTACGAGGATCGCGTTATTTATGTGCATAAGAGCTTTGTTGCCATCCCGCTTTCTGCAACTCCAGACGGCGATCTGAGCAAGTTCGATCGAACTGTTATGCAGATGGTGCCTCTTACCTATGACGAGATGCGACCGGGCTGCTACGACCGGGATGCGCGAGTGAAAGAGTTCGAGGTCAACTGGGTTGATGGGTCGCTGCCGTTCCCAACGTTTCCACGTTTTTGCGGGCAGACATTTATGGAAGGCCAAGACAAAGATCTGGCTCTGGCCTGCGTGCGTGCCTACAACGACTGGATGGTTGAGGAATGGTGCGAGCCATCGAATGGGGTCAACATTCCACTCTGCATCATCCCGATGTGGGACCCGCAACTAGCTGCTCAGGAAGTGATTCGTAACGCCAAGCGGGGGGTGCATGCTGTCTGCTTCTCAGAGATCCCCACCAAGCTCAAGCTTCCGAGCATTCACACTGGTTACTGGGATCCGTTCTTTGCGGCTTGCAACGATCATGCCGTCACCATCTGCATGCACATCGGTTCCTCCTCGACAAACCCAGCAGCATCCCCTGACTCTCCTCCTGCTGTAGGTGGAACGCTGGCATTCAACAACGCGTTCACCTCGATGGTGGACTGGTTGTTCTCGGGCAAACTCATTGAGTTCCCCGAACTCCGCCTGGCCTATTCAGAAGGCCAGATCGGATGGATTCCCTATGTCCTCGAGCGTGCTGACATGGTCTGGGAGCATCACGATGCGTGGATGCATACAAAGGAACGCATTCCGGAGCCCCCATCGACCTATTACTGGGACCGTATTTTCGGTTGTTTCACTGCAGATCATCACGGCCTTGTCAACCTCAGTTCAGTGGGCGAGAACAACATATGTTTCGAGACTGACTACCCACATACAGACACTTCTTGGCCATTTACAAAGGAGTATGTCGAGAAGATGGTCGTGGGGTTGTCCGACGAGGTTATTTACAAGGTGCTTCGCGGTAACGCCATCAAGATGTTGTCTCTCGACAGGGTGTAAGTCTCTTGGCCGCAGCGGTGCTCCTCGAACAAATCCAGACTGTTTTGGTCGTTACCTTGGACGACCCTGACGCTCTGAATACCTATGACGGAGCAACCCTGAAAGCACTCGGTGATGCATGGAAAGAACTTGATCGCACTGCAGAACTGCGCGTTGCCGTTCTGACAGCTTCAGGGACGCGATCGTTTTGTGCTGGGGCGAACCTTCAGTCTATTGCTGCCGGTGGGTTCAGTGATCCGCCCTATCCAGAACTCGCAGAGAATGTGTCGGTGAAGCCGGTTCTTGCCGCTATCGAGGGCTTCTGTTTAGGCGGAGGAATGATGCTCGCCTGCGGATGCGACCTTCGTGTGGCAGGTGAGTCTGCCGTGTTTGGCTTGCCCGAGTCGCGATGGAATCTGCCTGCACAGTGGCTTGGTGCGTTAGGTCGTCAGTTGCTTCCCGCTCATGCCCTCGAGCTAGCAATGCTTGGGGATGCACGTCTCCCAGCGAAGCGTCTCTATGAGATGGGATGGGTCGCCCGAGTGGTAGAGGATGGGACAGCACGGGCTAC
>WLLG01000105.1 GCA_009700815.1 Actinomycetota bacterium | reverse complement strand
GGTGACACGGCCCAGCACTCTGTCGCCGGCGTATTCAAGCTCCACAGGTGGCGACAGTGGGTTTGCAAGGCCGATAAAGGGGCTGTGATCAAAAAACGCATACCACTCAGGGTCACCTGCTGGAAGATCACCCTCGGCCATGTCACCGTGAGCGACCAACTCGTCGGCGAGTTCCTCGTTCCACTCTGGATCGCCAGGGTGAAGCCTGGCAATCTCGTGCCCGGCATTGGCTGACTCAGAAAACCCCAAGTAGGTGCGGCCCTCGGGAAAGGCTCGCAGGCGCTCGCCAAGAGCTTCGAGTTCCGCTGCTGCTTCAGCAAGCTCCTCGCTACCAGCACTCGTAGAGACTAAGAGCTCGATTACTTCACGCATGGCTGCGGCCAAGCGGCGTTCCTCTTTGCGGCGAGGAGTAACTGCCAGGGCATTCAGCCCAGAGATTCTGGGGCTGATCACATTGAGATCATCGCTGTCTGCTGCGATTGGAGTCGGGTCTTCTGATTGACCTTGTGTTTGATCTTGGTCTTTGTCAGCAGAGCTCATAGGTCAAAGACTCCCATGACCGGAGCATGGTCAGAGGGTTTGGTCCCCTTGCGAGCATTGCGATCGATGAGGTCTGCAGAACAGTGCTCAGCAAGAGCAGGAGTGGATAACAAAAAGTCGATTCGCACGCCACGGCGTTTATGGAAGTCGCCGTTGCGGTAATCCCAGAACGAATAGATCTGGTCTTGCGGGTAGCGCTCGCGAAGCGTGTCCACAAGGCCCCAGTCCTTGAGTCGCTGCAGGGCGTCACGTTCAGGCTGGCTGACGTGAGTTCCGCCCTCAAAGGCAGCTGGGCTCCAGACATCGATGTCAGTGGGCGCAACGTTGAAGTCACCCAGAATGACCAGCTTCTCTTCTGGGGAATGGTTCGCATCTAGATGCGCTCGAAGCCGCCCAAACCAATCCAGCTTGTAGGTGTAGTGATCATTGGTTAGCTCGCGCCCGTTGGGCACATAGACCGAACAAATCCGTACTCCGCCGCAGGTAGCCCACACAATGCGAGCATCCACATCTGGTTCGCGGCCATCAGCAAAACCAAACAACGGGTCTGTCAGACCAACTTTTGAAAGTATGGCGACCCCATTCCAGCGGCCCTGACCAAAGTGGACGCTCTCGTAGCCCAGCTGCAAGAAATCCAATGACGGAAACTGTTCGTCCGTCATCTTTGTCTCTTGCATGCACAGCACATCGGGTTGAACCTCGCTGAGCCATTCGGAGACGCGCTCCATTCGGGCATTGAGTGAGTTCACATTCCAGGTGGCGACAAGCACAGTCCCAATCTATGCGTTCAGGTGTCCATGGGCCGCACTCGCTCTAGCGGCACTTCAGACCTGCGAGCTACCGGTAGTCTCAGGATCGTGGCCGAAAATCATTCCCCTGACCCTCTTGGACCCAACGCATGGTTGGTTGAAGAGATGCATGCACAGTTCCTCGAAGACCCCAACTCGGTAGCCGAGACCTGGCGAGACTTCTTTGAGGGCTATCACCCCCAGAATCTGCCACCAAGCCAGCCCGTAAAACAGGCTGCACCCCAAGGTGCAAACGCCGCTGCTCAGGCAGTCCCAGCTGAGGCTTCACCTTTAGCAGAGGGCTCAGATCCAGCAGCCGTTGCGGCTACAAATTCGCCAGTTCCGCAAACCCCATCAGCGCCAGAGCCACAGGAAGAACTGCTTGGGCACCCCATTCGGGGAGTCGGGGCACGCATTGTCACCAACATGCAGGCCAGCCTTGGAGTACCCACCGCAACTTCTTATCGAGAGGTTCCAGCAAAGCTTCTGGAAGTGAACCGCAGTGTCATTAACGGCTACCTCGGTCGTACCCGTGGCGGCAAGGTCAGCTTCACACACCTGATTGGCTATGCACTGGTTCGGGCCATTGCCGATCATCTTCCTCAGATGAACGCTGCCTACCTTGAGGGCCCCGAAGGCGAGCCCCGAATCATTCGCAACGCTCAGGTCAGCTTGGGTATCGCCATCGACATGGAAAAGCGCGATGGTTCACGCTCCCTCGTGGTGCCGTGTATCCGCAATGCAAACGAGATGGACTTTGCGCAGTTCACGGCTGTCTACGACGACCTCATCCGCAAGGCTAAGACCAACAAGCTGACGGTTGAAGATTTTGCCGGGGTCACGGTCACGCTGACGAATCCAGGCACAATCGGGACTGAGCGTTCGGTGCCGCGGCTCATGCCCGGACAGGGAACCATCGTTGGTGCAGGCTCACTGGACTATCCCACCGGGTTCGCTGGCGCAGACCCACACACCATTGCCGAGTTGGGAATCTCCAAAGTCATCACGCTGTCCTCTACCTATGACCATCGAATCATTCAGGGCGCAGAGTCAGGGATGATGCTAAAGAAGATTCATGATCTTCTCCTGGGCGGAGATGATTTTTATGAAGAGATCTTTCGCTCAGTGGGTGTTCCCTACGAGGCAGTGCGCTGGCGCCAAGATGTAAACCCCGCCGACCACGAATCCTCGCAAATAGAAAAGCAGATGCAGGTCTCAACTCTGATCAACATGCATCGCGTTCGCGGGCACCTCATTGCGGATCTTGATCCGCTCTCGGCCAAGCAGCCAGAGATGCACGCCGAGCTTGATCCAGCAACCTACGGCCTGACCATTTGGGATCTCGACCGTGAGTTCCTGACCGGCGGAGATGTTGGGATCTACGCGCCAGTAGGAGGGATTCGAAAACGGTCCCTTGGGGACTTATTGCACGTGCTGCGAGATGCCTACTGCCGAACGGTAGGTATCGAGTTCATGCACATCCAAGAGCCTGCAGAGAAGCGTTGGATCCAAGAACAGGTTGAGGGTGCACCCACAAAGCTTCCCGTAGACGATCAGCGACATATTCTGGGACGGCTCAACGCAGCTGAAGCACTCGAGAAGTTTCTGGCTACGAAGTACTTGGGCCAGAAACGATTTGGCCTTGAAGGAGCCGAGTCGCTGATTCCGATTCTGGATGCGCTGTTAGAAGAAGCCGCAGATCAGGGCTTGGACTCTGCAGTGTTAGGCATGTCGCACCGCGGCCGCCTAAACGTCCTAGCTAATATCGTTGGAAAGTCCTACTCACAGTTATTCCGCGAGTTTGAAGGCTATGTAGACCCTGCATCGATTCAGGGTTCCGGCGATGTGAAGTACCACCTTGGCGCCGAAGGAACCTTCGTCGCTCGCTCAGGCGTAGAACTGCCAGTTGGGCTCGCAGCCAATCCATCTCACCTTGAGGCTGTGAACCCGGTCGTTGAAGGAATGACACGCGCCCGCATGGATGCAATTCCCCATGATCGCGAGCGTCGCTTTCCGGTGTTGCCCATCCTGATGCACGGTGATGCTGCATTTGCTGGTCAGGGCGTGGTTGCCGAGACACTCAACTTGTCGCTCATCAAGGGCTACCGCGTTGGCGGCACCATCCACGTGATTGTCAACAACCAGCTCGGCTTCACGACTCCTCCCGAGTCTGCGCGTTCATCCGAGTACTGCACCGACATCGCGAAAGCCGTCCAGGCTCCCATCATTCACGTCAATGGTGATGACCCAGAGGCATGTGTGCGAGTGGCACGACTCGCCTTTGCATACCGTCAGCGGTTCCACAAAGACGTAGTGATCGACATGGTGTGTTATCGCCGTCACGGCCACAATGAGGGCGACGATCCCAGCTATACACAGCCACTGATGTATCGGACCATCAGCAATCTTCGCAACGTGCGTATGCGTTATGTCGAGACTCTCGTGCGACGCGGTGACTTCACACTCGAAGAGGCCGAACAGGCCTTGGCCGATTTTCAAGGCCGCTTGCAGACTGCCCTCGACGAGACTCGCCAAAGCGCGCCAGAGGAGGAGTACCTCGCCTCGCCGCATCCGCCTAACAAGGGTGTTCTGCCGCATGCCGCCACTGCAGCAACAGCAGAGGAACTCGAGTCGGTCTACACCGTCCTCAGTACAGCGCCACCGGAATTTTTTGTGCACACCAAGCTCGCCAAGCAGTTTGCTGCCCGCGACGCAATGTTGCAGGCAGGCCAAGTTGATTGGGCCTTAGCTGAATCATTGGCCTTTGGGACCCTGCTCACTGAGGGCACCTCGGTTCGTCTTGCCGGCCAAGATTCGCGCAGGGGAACATTTTCGAATCGACACTCAACGCTGTTCTGCCACGAGACTGGTGCCGAGTTCACGCCCCTTGCTCAGCTGGCCAACCCTCCTCATACACAGTTGTGGATCTATGACTCGCTGTTGAGCGAGTACGCGGCTCTGGGATTCGAATACGGCTACACAGTCCAGAACCCCGAGGCACTCGTGATGTGGGAGGCACAGTTCGGAGATTTTGCCAACGGTGCTCAAATCATCATCGATCAGTACATCGTCGCCGCAGAAGATAAATGGGGACAGACATCTGGTCTTGTCATGCTTCTTCCGCACGGTTACGAGGGCCAAGGGCCGGAACACTCCTCGAGTCGAATCGAGCGCTTCCTAACTCTCTGCGCCGAGGACAACATCCAAGTTTGTCAACCAACCACTGCTGCACAGTATTTCCACCTGCTTCGTCGTCAGGTGAAGCGAAGTGTTCGAAAGCCACTCATCATCACGACGCCAAAGTCCGGCCTTCGCGATAAGCGTTGGCGCTCACCCGTAGACGCGCTGACGCATGGCACTTTTGAGGAGTTGCTCGGCGACTCTTCTGTAGACCTAGATGCTGCTTCGGTCACACGCCTAGTACTTGCATCTGGCAAAGTCGGCCAAGAGGCAATCACACGCCGAGACGAACTTGGAGTCCACACCGCCGTCGCGCGAGTGGAGCAGTTGTACCCGTGGCCGTACGAAGCCGTAGCAAAAGAACTTGATCGATTCCCAAACGCAACGGAGATTGTGTGGCTTCAGGAGGAACCCGAAAACATGGGACCTTGGAATTTTGTGAAAGGCCACTTGTACGAGGCACTTGGTGAGCGCTTTGAAATTCGCCGGGTGAGCCGAGCGGACGAGGGAAGCCCTGCAACCGGAAGTCACGCAATCCATGAACAGGAACAGGACATGATTCTGAACGCTGCTTTCGCTCCTCTCCCACCAAAAGGCAACGGCCGCCGATTCCACTAGGCCTTGGTGAGGTCCGCCGATCAGCCCCGACCAAGATCGATTCCGAGCAGGTCTTCGAGTTCCTGCAATGCAACATCTGGATCCTCAACTTTGATTGTCCACATGCCAAGTTCGCGTGCTGGCTTCAGATTGATCCCTAGGTCATCAAGGAAGACCACACGACTCGCCTCAACCTGCATCTGCTGCAGTGCGATCTCATAGAACTGCCGTTCGGGCTTTCGGCAACCTGCCGTCGAGGATTCAACAACCACGTCAAACAAGGGCAGGAGGGCCGCGAAACTCCCCCCAGAGGACCAATTCGGGCTTGCTGCGACGAAGTTGTTAGTCAGGAGTGCCGTGCCCATCTCCAGTTGGCAGCGTCGCACCGCCTCGACCATCGCTGGGCGAATCTCACCACTTAGGCACCCCAGCACGTGCATCCCATCGACCTCATAGCCAAGCTCAAGCGCCTCAGTCTGGAAGACCAGGACAAACTCGTCGATAGAGAGTTCGCCGCGCTCGAGTCGAGCCCATGCATTCGAGTTTGGGTTCTGCGAGTTGATTGTTCGCAACGTTCCGAGCGGAAGATTGCTTCGCTCTTCATAGACCTCAAATGCTTCGAAGGGGCTCGACAAAATCACGCCCCCAAAATCAAAAAACACCGCGTCGTACATCTAGATGAGCCTAGAAGGTAGATACCCCCTAGGGGTACTGCATGTGCGCAGTCGAATTGTTCGCCGCCAAACAGAAAAAACATTCCCTCGAACAACCTTGAAGAATTGCGCGGTTTTGATCGCAAACTCTGGTTCACTAATGACTCGGGATGGCAAACACTCACCTAGTCGTAGACGGCTCGAACATCGCAACCGAAGGGCGCACCGCTCCTTCGCTCGCGCAACTCGATCAGGCTGTTCGCGATTTCACGAGCGAGCACAGTTTCGACAATGTGGTCGTCGTCGTTGACGCAACGTTTGCTCATCGCATTGACGTATCCGAAAAAGAGATTTACGAAGAGGGTGTGCTCGCAGGAGAGTTGCTGACTCCTCCTGCAGGTGCAGTTGGTCGAGGGGACGCCTTCGTCCTTCAGATCGCAGAGCGCTCTGGTGCAACAATCCTCTCGAACGATTCGTTCCAAGAGTTCCACGCAACTTATGAGTGGCTGTTTTCAGAGGGTCGACTCTGGGGCGGAAAACCAGTTCCCGGAGTTGGATGGGTTTTCGTTCCACGAGTTCCGGTTCGCGGTCCAGTAAGCCGACGAGCAGTGCGGGAGAAAAAGCGAGACGACTCGCCGACTGGATCCCCCACAAGGTCTCCGGCGGCGAAGCGACCATCTGCTTCAACGGCTCAGGCCAGTCCGAAACAGACCGCCGCCCCCAAGCCTTCGGCGAAGAAGGCAGCCTCAACCCGCGCCGGATCTGATAGCCCCACTCGTGCCGAGCGTTCCACCAGCAAGGCCACCTCTCGAGATGCGTCTTCCGCATCGACTCAAACAAGCTCAGCCTCGCGATCTCGAAACAAGTCGGCGACTCCAATTAACACCCCCGGCAATTTTCTTACCTTTGTCACTGCTCACCAACTCGGCGCAACCGTCAGTGCAACAGTTACCGACTTCTCCTCACACGGCGCATACCTAGATGTAGATGGCGCTCGTTGTTATGTCTCACTCAAATCAATGGGCGAACCGGCCCCCCGAAGTGCCAAGGAAGTTTTGGCCATGGGAGAGGTTCGCTCTTTTATCGTGCAGGGATTCGATACGCCACGACGTGGTATCGACCTTGCACTTGCCGACTTCGAACAACTCGAAGTCGGATCGCAGTCCCAGAAACAGCCCGAGGAATCTTCGGATTCAAAGGGCCGTTCCAAGGGCAGCATTAAACAACCATTGCTCCCCATGGAGCCGGCCGAGGAGGCAAAAGTGGCAGTGAAGAAAGCAGCTAAGAAAGCACCAGCCAAGAAGGCACCAGCCAAGAAGGCGCCTGCACGTAAGGCACCAGCCAAGAAGGCTCCAGCCAAGAAGGCTCCAGCCAAGAAGGCTCCAGCCAAGAAGGCTCCAGCCAAGAAGGCTCCAGCCAAGAAGGCTCCAGCCAAGAAGGCTCCAG
>WLLG01000104.1 GCA_009700815.1 Actinomycetota bacterium | reverse complement strand
TTGAAGCCTTCAGGTACTGCGCGGCGAGTGCGTCCCTGCGGGCCCTGGACTCCTCTAGCTGCTCGCCTTGAAGGCCATGGTCTGTCATTTGTGGTCCCTTGCTTTTCGAAACTCCACTCAGGAGCCTTCGTCTCAACATGGCTAGCTTGGCACCCGGCTCAGGCTAGAGGTTGCTCGGACCGGACAGTGTGCCGGCTAGGCAATGTCACGTTGCTGCAGGCGCGTCTGGAGCGGAAAATCGACAGTATGTGTCGAAAAAGCGCTCCAGACGCGATTTGCTCCGGTTCCGGTATCGCAGGGATCCAGAATGGCTAACTACTAGTTCGGGCCGCTACCTGCCGAAGTCGGCGGGGTAGTAGGAGTCGATTCGGTGCTCATCGAGGGCGGGGGAGCATCTGCTTCGCCGATCCGTTCAAGGGTGATCTTGGTCCCGAGGTAGTTCCAGATGAGTTGCTCGCCGCTGCGTTCACGCGTCACTTCGAGTGGTGTTCCGATGGGGCGAAGAACGTGTACTCCGTTTTCAAAGCTCGCCACCACGTTCACAGGGGTTGAGTAGTCGAACTCAGCCACGTCGTGCACACCGTTTAGCTCAGTCCCGTCGGCGCGCATGTCGTGGACGATGCCACCCGCCGTGATGGTCACCCGATCGCCACACTGCTCGATCCGCTGAAATGTGCTGAGACTTTTGCTATCCGGGGGCAGGGGGACCCCATCCTTTTCGGCGGCCACGGCTTGCCACATTCCCCGCATGTCAGGTGCACCCTCAGCGAGGGGCTCTGTGCATGTGGCGAGCACCGGGGCAGGAAAGTTCTGGCCGTACCCGCCAGTGGGTGTGTAGGCCACCGGGATATCAGAGGCCATGACTTCGGCTTGCGTAGCCTCGGTTTTGCCGCTCTCGGTGGTGGTAGGCGCACTGTCAGCCTCTCCACTGGAGCAAGCACTGGACCCGGCTGCTAGGAGTCCCAGGAGAAGCAGAATGGTAGTAAGTCTCGTCACCGCCTCATTGTTACTGTCCCACTCGTCTGGAGCGCAAAATCGACAGTATGTGTCGAAAAACCGCCCCAGACGCCATGCGGACCGATCAATCCTTTACCTCTAACCCGTCGAGTGCGACGAGTAGTCGACTCTGCAGCACTGCGAACCATTGGAAGACCACCCCGTGCAGCTTCTGCTCATCACTCGTCTGCGGTAGGCGGCCAAATGCAAGGTCGGCACCCCATTGACTGTGCCACTGAATCGCAGAGGGGTCTAGGTCGGCTGCGTGAATCTTGCGAACCTGACCCTTGGCGATTTGATTAGCGGCCTCTGCCTCGGATTGCACCTGTTCTGGATCCTTGATGGGCAGCAGGTTCGGCGGGTCATCCCCAGTAGCGGATGCTTGAGCAGTCAGATTGTTGACCAATTGTGTGGTCTCGACAAAGCTCAGCATGGCCACTCCTAGGCGACGCGAAACCTGAGCAGTCGGCCCTCGGAGCTTGAAGGTTTCCGGAGCGTCGATCGTCGCTTGGCTAGCTGACTCGCTGATGAGATCTGTCAGGTAGGGACTGCTGCTGTTGTCTAGACCCAGACTTTCGGCGTAGGTGCGGTTCGAGGTGGCGGCGTAGTTGAGAAGGTCTACATAGGCATTGAGTAGGCCGACGGTGGCCTTGGTATCTGACATTGGCCTGACGCCCAAGTACTGCAATGCCTCGGCATCGGCGGTCATATAGGTCTCTGCTTCAAATTGGGCCACCTCAAGAAACTGCGCAATCTCGACAAGTTCAGCGAGAGTGTCCACGGCTTGGAGGCGATCCTGAACAATGTTGATCGAGGACAATGCAAAGTCGCCCCAGGCCAATGTGGCGCCAAGGGCTGGGAGCTGCGCAATCTTCGTGACCGGGAACTCTGCTGTTTTGCGAACCTCTGCGTTGATCAGCGCTCGCGATTCCTCTGCCTCGAGCGCAACCTGAGCGGTGAGTTCAACGAGTGGCGTGTCGCGCTGGGCTGCGAAAGTGGCTGAGACTGTCTGTCGGCGTGCTGCTAACGAAGCCTCGGCAGCGGCGGCAAAAGCCAGGACCGGATCCTTCTGAGCAAGTGCCGTTTCTGCAGCCTCAATCAACTCTGCAACCGACGGGGATTCTGCAACCGAAGGGGATTCTGCAAGTGCGGGTGGCTCGGCAAGTGCGCGTGGCTCGGCAAGCGCGGGTGGCTCGGCTGCCGTCGCCGGTGTGGTCGTGTCGGACTCAGACCCCGATGACCCAGAACCCAATTCCTGCTGCAGAGAATTCTGGACTGCCTGAGCCGAGTCGATGAGCCCTTCGCTGCGGGTTCTCAGGAGTTGCAGAATTCCTGAGTCGATTGGTCGAGGAGCGGCTCGTGACTTCTCTAGGGCCTTCCCGGTCAGGATGGAGTAGGCCTCGGGGATACTCCTTACAGGCGTAACCGTGACGCCGAGCGACTTTCCTTGGTCGATGGTGTCCACTGCGAGTTTGGTGCTCGGGTCCACTGATACCTCGGAGCCAATCGGAATCAAGACCTGAGTGAACCCCGCTTCTGCTGCAGCTCGGATCTTGGCTGGGATGCCAGCCACGGCCCCGACGGAACCATCGGGTAACACCGTGCCTGTCATCGTGATCGACGCCGAGATTGCAACGCCGGCGATTGCCGCTAGCGAACCAACTGTCATGAGCGCTCCGGCAGATGGCCCATCGATCTCTTCGTTGAGGGAGTACTGCAGTTGCCCGATACGTGGATCTACGCCCGACTCAAGGACAGCCTGAACGGCTGCCACCGAGGTAGCTGCAGTCCACATCGGTCCGGCCCCCTCGGCTTGAAGGCCGCGAAGGTCCACCGCAAGAGGACTGTCGGGGTCGTCTGCAACTGCAGTGATCTCAACTGGGGTAACGCCGCTGACTACTTTGCCCTCTGATGATGTGCCGTACCAGAGGGCTTGAACAGTTACTCGATGGTTCGACTTGCGCGTCGAGAGTTCGAAGGTGACAACGCCGAGCAGCAGCGCAGCTACAACTGCCACGGCCGCCAATCGGATCAATCGCTTGTGAGAGATCGTCTTCCGACTGGCCATTGCCAGCCAACCTAGTTGGGTCGCGGCCAGTTCAATCCGGTCTGGAGCGCAAAATCGACAGTATGTGTCGAAAAACCGCTCCAGACGCGAAGCGGGGAGACCATGCGTGGAAGACTGCGATGATGTCAGTACGTGTCACGGAATTAGCTGAGGTAGGCGTCACCGTCCTGTCGCGATGGATTTTTAACTGTTACCTAGTGCATGACGGGGGAGATGGCAGGGCGCTCATCGTTGATCCGGGTCTGCCCTCCACGACTGCTGCTGCGATTGCGATGATTGAGGCGGCAGGTGGGCCAAAGCCGGTGGTGGTCGCCACGCACGGTCATGTTGACCATGTGGGTGGCCTGCCAGATCTACATGCGTTCGGGGCACAGGTTTGTCTGCCTCGGCGGATTCGGGACTACCTCGCAGGCGAGACTCCACGCGGCCCGGGACTACCCGAGATTGCCAAAGTTCGGTCGATTCTGCGGGAGCAGCCCTGGGACTTTGGTGCGGTGTTCGAGATCGCCCGAACGGGTCGCCATACTGGGGTGGGAGGGGGAACGGCACGGTTCCCAAACGGTGCAGACCATTGGCTCGCTCACGGCGATGAAGTTCCCGGCGCACCTGCTTGGCAGGTGATTCAAGTGCCCGGTCATACTGACGATTCTTTGGCCCTCTGGAACCCAACAACTGGGGTGCTGCTTTCGGGCGACGCAGTGCTGTCTCGAAAAGGTAGGGCTTGGTTTACGCCCGAGGTATGCGACCCTGAATCAGCAGCGCTCACCGAGGAGCATTTACGAATGCTGCCTGTTGGTCACCTCCTTCCAGGTCATGGTCAACCGGTGGTGGGGAACGGCCTGATGGATCGGGCGCTATCTCCTCAACAACGTCCCTAAAGCAGCCCCGCTAGGCAAGCCAATGGTTGACCCTCATGGATTCGTTCGGTACTCTCCGAAGACTTCTTTATAGATGGGCGATCACCTTATGCGGCGGGATTTAGCGGGACTGAATAAGAAACGCGAGCAGGGCGGAATCCTTCGACCGGCGAAGGCCCTCATGGCGGTTGCCGTCGTGATGGCCGCTGCCGCAACAGCCTGCACCCCGGTAGCCCCTAGCGGTCCATTCGCGGTGCCAGCAGCGCCATGTGCCGATGTTGTACTCGTCACAGCACGTGGAAGCTCACAAGACGTTGCAAGCTGGGAGGCAGCCTCAATCAACCGGAACTTCCGCAAGCAATTGGCTATCGTTGCGCCGGGTCGCAGCCTTCGCATCTTGGAACTTGGCGATCTCAACGGTGACGCTGTGCTCGACCCTGGTGGCTACCCGGCAGTCGGTTTTGACCAGGTGGTTGGCGTGGACACAAGAGCGGCCAGCCCCGAGGATTATGCGATCCTCGGTGGCTATAACGAGTCACGCCGAGTTGGCGCAGCAGAAGCAGTTTCGGTACTTGAGCAGATCGCAGCAACCTGCCCCAACAGCAGGTTGGCGGTAGTAGGCACCTCAATGGGTGCTGACTCAATCGCTCTGGGCCTTCGTCAGGTTTCGGAGGCGACCCAAGGGAGGATCGATACGCTTCAGTTGTTTGGCGATCCTAGATTCACCCGGGGGCCTTGGGCGCGAGCAGAACGAGTGCAGGTTCCTTCCGGTCACGGACTTTTGGGCCCGAGGGTTCCTTACGTTCCGGCGGGGCTTGCGAGTCGAACTGTGAGTTGGTGTGGCGAGTTCGACGGCACATGTTCTGGGGTCTGGCCGCTCAGCATTTTCCAGGTCATTGCCGACTGCAGTGAGTTCCGACAGTTTGCTTGGTGTTCAAGACGCCACGTCGATTACGACTATTGGGCGCACGAACCAGCGATGCGTGAGGCCGCTGCGGAAGTTGCGGTCCGAGCAGGGTGGATAACCGCAGCACCTTGAGCGGCAAGCGGTATTGGTTGAATGCCCAGCGGCATGGCTAGGGATCTGTTCCGATCTGTTCAATGAGATCTGATCAATACCGAATGCAGACAAAAAGAAAGACCGGCTGACACCCAAGGTGCCAGCCGGTCCTCTTTAGAGATCGACTTCCTTTACTTAGGTGCGTTGAGGACGATCGAGATCCCGCTGTAGTTGCTCGATAGGATCCGCCCGTCGAATGACAGGATGCCAGTAAGCGGTGTGCCGTTGAACGAACCGCTGACTACCTCGCAGGCCACGCTCCCGACGAAGGACTGCACTCCAAATCCCAGCGAAGTCAGGTTGACTGTCCCGTTAAAGGTTGTGCCAGAGAAGATCACATTTGCGCTTGTTCCGCTGGGACCTGTCCAGAGGCCTGATCGAAGAGGGGGGCAGTCGCGAACGGTGATGGTGCGCTGAACCTGTCGTGCAGCAGCGAAAGTCTCGTTGCCTGGCTGGTTGGCATTGATAACGCAAGGGCCCACCGTCTGGAATGCAACAACTCCGTTGATCAACGTGCAGGCCGTGCTCGTTGCGTCAAGGGTCAATGTCACCGGTAGCCCCGAAGTTGCTGTTGGGGCCGGTGTGAAGGTGCGGTTCACGTATGCGTTGGCCGGAGCCTTGAAGCTGATCCCGTAGTACGGCACCGTCGGTGCCGGAGCGCAAGCAGCGGCGGTCATTCCTAATGCGCCGATAATAAATATCGCCGCAAGGACACGTTTTGGAGCAGTTAGAGCAGTCATCAGTTTCCCCCTGTTAGTTGACCTGCGAAAAGTACCACAACGCCTATCAAGCAGTAGAAAGTTTCAGGAACCTGCCCGCGGCACCTCTTCTGCATTGGCGCCGGTAACCGACGGAATCCGTAGCTTACCGGCGCCAATGATTCTGAGAGCATGCCAAGATCGACTCCTGAGGTCACCGTGCAAGCCAACCTTCGCACGCTCGCGGCGTCCTGCAAGCGGCTGCCTGCGACTAGTGCTAGTCGCAGAGCTTCAAACAGTTATTGGCACCGGTTTACCCTGCAGTGCCGAGGAACTTCGCATACGGATGGAACCTGAAGCGATTGTGTGGATCGAACTGTTTCTTCAGCCCGGTTACATGGTCTGCCATGGCTTCTGTCCCAAAGATGATCGACGCCAAAGCAGAAGAATCCACGTCATCGGGCTGAGAGTGCGTCCCGCTGAAGTCGACTGTCAGGCCGTTCACATCGCGTGCCTGGTCAATGACCCTCGTGGTGAGGTCAGCAATTTCCTGGCGCTCGCCAACGGTCTTGCCTTTGGTGTCGTACATGGTGACAAGATCGACAAAGAACAGGTGGTAACAGTTGCCGCTGGGAAGTTTGGCTCGGCTCATAGCGGCACCTCCAAGGGTGCGAATCTCCACAAGTGAGAAGTTCGCCTGATCGAGCGGTGCTTGAGCAATCAGCGTGTCGGAGACAAAGTCGAGTATCTCGTCATCTGGCATTCCGTAGGTGCCCACACAGTGATTCAGCATCGCGAGCGGCTCGCCCGTGATGCCCTCGATCACGGGCCACAGAGCGGCAGCAACTTCGTACCAAGACCCCAATCGGGATTCGATGATCACGGGGAGGTTCAAGCTCGCTGCGAGATCCTCGAGCGGCTGGACGAACTCTGCGGCGCTTCCGTTGAACGAGTCGTAGAAGATCACGGTCGCTATCAGTGCGTTGGTGCCCGTGACCACCAACTCCATCGACACGGAGTCGTTTTCCAGCACGTCATCTCTCAACATGCGCAGGGCACCTCGTGCGAAGGCCACCGCCTGTTCTCGTGTTGCGAATGAGAAACCTCTTTGCTCAGCGCTCTGAATGGCGCTCTCACTTTCAACCCGAATCGTCACATCGACAACGACGCCAAGGGCGCTTCCGGCTCCCAACATGGCGAAAAACAATGCATCTTCGGGAGTCAGGACGCGTATTTCGCCAGCTGCCGTCACCATGGTCAACTGCACCACGCGCTGGCCTAGCAAGCCCAGCCTCCGCGAGAAGTAGCCACTCAATCCACCATTGACGATGTAGCCAATCACGCCGACATCTGGCCCTGTTGCAACTGGCAACGCGCCCTGGTGTGCCTTGAGTGCTTCGACAAGTTCACGAAAGACCACACCCGCGCCCACGGTGACCAGTGCGCCTTCATCGTCACGGTGAAACTCGATCGACTTCAAGTGAATGAAGTCCAAAATGATGGCGTCGCTATTGGCAAACATTGAGGCATTGGAAGACTCGTGGC
>WLLG01000103.1 GCA_009700815.1 Actinomycetota bacterium | reverse complement strand
TGAGCGTGCAAGCCCAAGAACCACGAATCGATCGCTCATGCTGCGCCCTGTTCGATCGGACTTGGCAGTACCAAGGTGATCTCGGCCCGCCGAGCAGCATCTACTAGCTGCGTGGCAATCTCGGAACCTGACACGCTGAGCACGACGCGTAGTTGCCCGCTTACGCCGATTCCGGAAGCGCCGCCGCCACTTCCTTCTGTAGAGGCTCCATCGGAACTGCTTCCGTCGCCGACTGAGCTAACTCGCACCCGTGTCGCTAGCACTGTGGTTGCACTGCCAGTGTTCGGATCCGGTTCGGGCTCAGTCGCGAGGACATCAACGAAGCTGCCCTGTTGGACAATTCCCTGAAGGGCTTGAGCCGGTGGCAACTCAAGCGATACCTCTACGGCCGTTGGATCAACGAATCGACCTGCATCTAGTGCGTCATCAGCGCGAAGCAGTTCGGAGGGGGACAGTGAGTTTGCTGCTACCCGGCCGATGAGTTTGTTCGCCTGGTTTGCTGGAACGGCATCGAGTTGGCTTGGTAGATCAATTGCGATACTGCCGAGGTCTTCGGCTCGAATCACCTGGCCGGACTGGATTGACTGGGTAGCAACGAGGTAGCGGCTGCTAGGTGGTGCGGATGCGCTTCGGTGAGCGAACAGCACTCCAGCGGCGGCGATAGTGACGAGCATGGCTCCTACGCAAGCCCGGCCCGAGGGGAGACTGCGCCGTAGCCGAGCGGTGGCCTGCGGGGATGCAGTTTGCGAGTCGACCGGTGCTGTCGAATCGGCGGATCTTGTTCGACTCATGCTGGTGGTCTCCTGGGTTGGGCTTGGGTTCTCAGTGGGCTTGCTCTGGGCTGGGTCGGGTCGGGGCTCATTCTGTGCGGGGCTTGTCGAGGCGGGCTGGGCTGGCCGGGCGGTGGATGGGAGGGCTGACCAACCCAGCCGACCTCGATGCATGAAACATAATCAAAAGTACTGAGAGTTGTCAAAACATATTTAAATAAAATGTTAAGTACTGAAAACTCTTGGAAGTGTTGACATGCACCGGATAGACCTTGGAAGGCGCTAAAGTGGTGTACGTGGACACTGCAGATATCACTTGGCTCAATACCGGCGAGTCCGCTCGACGGCTTGGCATCACCCCCCGCACGCTCTACCGCTTCATCGATGACGGCAAGGTTCCGGCCTACCGGTTTGGCCGTGTCATTCGCTTGAAGGAAAGCGAAGTGGCTCAGTTCATCGAGGAGTGCCGTATTGCCCCAGGAACACTGGACATCTCGGCACTAGACCCCGAGGAATCCGAGTCGGTAACTCCAAAATCGGCAACCTAGAGATCAGCTACCGAGTGGACTGTGGAATGTCCAACAGGATGATCTCGATATTCGCAAGATCGATCACTGCGATGTTTCCGCTCTGAGGTAGTCGTAGCCGCAGCGCAGCGCCAACGGAGATGGCCACCCCTGCTAGAACAGCCCCTCCAACTAAGGTCAGCGTGATCTGAAGTTCATCAGCCACGAGATCCTCGAGTACTTCTGAGAGCAGACCCTCGGCGGGGTCAAAAGCCTCTGGGTTAGCAACAACCGAGGAAGCGGCCTCAACAGCAATCACACAGGACAAGCGAATCCAAAGGATCGAAGCACTGCCGCGCACTTGCACGTAATCCTCGCCGAGGCTCGACACTTCAACTCGACGCCGTTCTCCAGTTCGCAACATGAGGTACACCTCGTTGCCCACGGATGCGTGCAGCGTGGCAGCGATAGTGGTCGACTCCTCGAGGAGATGCCGAGCCCAACGTCCCCTTCGGGCCGACTCAACTGCTTCTTCGCCGCGGGAGTCTGCCAGGAATCTGTCGGCCCCTTCAGCCCCTCCTTGGCTAGCGCCAAGCAGGGATTCTCCGCCCCCTAGGGGATCCTCGCCATCAGGCACCGGTGTATTCACAACTACACTCTTGCTCGTAATGGCCAGCCCTGACACCTCAAGCGCTCAAGACGTACCCACGCGCACCCTGGTTCGGGTCCCGGGCAACCACCTGATGACGGACCTGTTGGGTAGTCGAGACGAGTTGCTTGACGCAATCGAAGAGGCCTTTCCGCAGGTCGACATCATCGCTCGCGGGAACGAGATCACCATCGCAGGACCTGACTCCGAAAGAGTTGGCCGACTGTTCGAAGAGTTAGTCGTGCTGCTCGAACGCGGCCACGCACTTGAGACCGCTGTGCTCCGTAGAACCATAGAGATGGTCAATGCTGATGAGCGACCGTCCGAGGTCCTAACAGCAGAGTTGTTGCGAACGCATCGAGGCGGGCGCGTCAGGCCAAAGACATCGGGGCAGAAGCGTTATGTGGACGCGATCCTTGACCACACGGTGACCTTTGGAGTTGGCCCAGCCGGTACGGGTAAGTCATGGCTTGCAGTTGCCATGGCAGTCCAAGCGCTGCAGGCAAAAGAAGTTGAGCGCATTGTGCTGACACGCCCAGCTGTCGAGGCTGGGGAGCGACTTGGCTTTCTTCCGGGTGACTTGATGGCCAAAATCGATCCCTACCTGCGACCGCTCTACGACGCACTTCATGACATGGTGGGGAACGAAGGCGCACAGAAGTTGATCGAGCGGGGCATCGTCGAAGTCGCACCCCTAGCCTTTATGCGCGGCCGAACTCTGAACAGTTCGTTCATCATTCTTGACGAGGCGCAGAACACCACACCTGAGCAGATGAAGATGTTTTTGACTCGCATCGGCTTCGGCTCAAAGGCCGTTATCACCGGGGATGCTACTCAAGTCGATATGCCGGGTGGAAAGTCTGGGCTTGCTGGTCTTGAGCCGCTTCTTGAGGGTATCGATGGTGTGGCTTTTGTTCGATTGACTGGTTCTGATGTGGTGCGTCATCGCATCGTGCAAGACATTGTGAACGCTTATGACCAACGCGATGCAGAGCGGGCTGCTACCGAAGCCGCACGAGAACTACAGCGAGAATCTGATCGGCATCAGACCAACAACTCCGAATCGACCCCAACGTGAGTAGTAGTAGTTCGGGTGCTGTTGCACCTGGAGTTCCCTCCGTTCGATCGAGTGACAACCGCACGGATGACCGCACTGAAGTGGACCTTGGTGCACTCAGCGAGTTCTTCGCAGCGGCCTTGCATCGAGAAGGCATCTCGTCTCAAGCTGAGGCTTCGCTCACACTGCTCGACCCAGACGAGATTGCACAGCTCAAGCAGCAGTATCTGGACGGTGATGGCTCCGCCACGGACGTACTGAGCTTTCCCATGGACGGAGCAATTTGCCCCGAGGAATCGGCCGGCGGATCGAGCACCTGGATGGTTGGTGACCTGTTGTTGTGTCCCCAAGTTGCAGCGACTCAAGCCCCAGAGCATGCGGGCAACTTGGATGACGAATTGGCACTGCTGGTGATTCACGGAACCTTGCACCTTTTGGGCTGGGACCATGTCGTGAAGGAAGAGCGAAACTTGATGTGGCAACGCGAACGTGAACTCTTTGAAGCACTCCGGGGAGCCCCGGAGCGCGACCCGTGGTCGGAACAGGACTATGACCGAGCCCTCGGCAACCCAACAGTCCCAGAACAAGGAGTACCCAGGCCGTGACGAGCACACAACTAGTTCTGCTCGGCGTTGTTGTGGTGATGACCCTAGCTGCGGCCGTGCTAGCGGCGGCCGAAACCGCCATTACGCGAATGACTCGATCGCGGGCGACTGCGCTTGCGCAAACCGATCCAAAGCGCGGCCCTCGGGTACTTCGGATTGTTGAGAATCTAGAGCGTGATCTGAACTCCATCTACTTGTCAGTCAACATTGTGCAGACAATCCAATCGGCACTAGTGGGCGTTCTTGCTGCTGCACTATTTGGCCCGATTGGTTTAGTCATTGGCATCTTGTTGAACGTACTTGTGCTCTTCGTGATTGCAGAAGCGGCACCAAAAACCTGGGCCCTGCAACACACTGAACGGGCCGCATTGCTGACAGCACCGCTGATTGAATTGATGGGTAAAGTACTGCGAGTACCCGCTCGAGCGCTGATTGGTGCGGCAAATATTTTGCTACCCGGCAAAGGCCTCAAGAAGGGCCCCTTCGTTACTGAGGAAGAGATTCTTGCCTTAGCGGGTGAAGCTGCGGAGCATTCTGTGATCGAGGAATCGGAACGAGTACTCATCGAATCGATCATCAACTTTGGCGACACGATTGCCAGAGAGATCATGGTACCGAGAACAGATATGGTCACGATCGGTGCTGATGCAACTGTTTCGGAGTTGGTAGATATGGCCATTGATAAGGGCATGTCTCGCTTCCCCGTCTACGGTGAAAATGCCGATGACATCGAAGGCGTGGTCTATGTCAAAGATGCAATGCGTGTGGAGCGCGAAGGTGGCGGAGATTCAAAGGTGATGGACCTTGTTCGGCCAGGGCTCTTTGTTCCAGAGACCAAGCCCGTTGCAGACCTTCTTGCAGAAATGCAATCAAGTCACAATCACCTGGCCGTTATGGTGGATGAATACGGTGGCACTGCCGGCCTTGCCACGCTTGAAGATCTGCTCGAGGAACTCGTGGGTGAGATCCATGATGAGTTCGACGAGGACATACCGCTAGTTGAACACCTCCCGAGCGGGGACGTGTTGGTGAATGCCTCGATGAACGTGGACGACATCAACGACGAACTGGGTTTGAGTCTTCCTGAGGGGAATTGGGATTCCGTTGGTGGCTTGGTGTTTGGACTCCTCGGCCGCGTAGCGGTGCATGGGGATTCGGTAGAAACCGAAGGAACAAAAATCATTGTCGAACTTGTTGATGGGCGACGAGTCGTCAGAGTTCGCATCGTGAACAAAGAGGGCAGCGCGTGACCGATCAAGACTCCAACAGCCAAGACGCAACCAGCAAAGACCCCAGCAGTCAGGATCCGCATCGCCCGGACTCGAGTCAAGACCCCAGTGAAGATACGACTCCAGAAACTCGTCCTACCTCGGCCCCGGGTCTGGGCGGGTCAGCCTCGGAGCAGCTTGAACGCATGCTCGCAGCAGCAGGCATGGGTGCAGAGGCAGAGGTGCCCGAAGGATTCCGCTCAGGATTTGTCACCTTTGTCGGGCGGCCCAATGTGGGCAAGTCGACGCTGGTGAATCAGATTCTTGGTCAGAAAATCTCGATCGTTTCTGACAAACCTCAGACCACGCGGCACCAGATTCGGGGAGTGCTCAGTCGGCCTGAATCGCAGATTGTGTTTGTAGACACTCCAGGAATCCACCGTCCGCGCACGTTGATGGGCGAGCGACTGAACGACACCGCTACATCTTCACTCGAAGGAATCGACGTTGCCTGCTTGCTCATCGAGGCAACTGCAGCAATGGGGCCAGGGGATCGGTATATCGCAGAGCGGATGCCAAAGAACTCGGTCCTCGTGCTCAACAAAACTGATGCCGCAACTGCGGAGCGCATTATGTCGCAACTTTCCAAAGCAGCATCTTTTGAGTTTGCTGAGTATTTCCCAATCTCTGCCAAAACCGGCGATGGTGTCGATGCGCTAGTTGAGTATTTGGTATCTCGTCTGCCCGAAGGTCCGCGGTGGTATCCCGAGGGCGAAGTGACAGACGCTCCGGAGCCGTTCAGGGTTGCCGAACTCGTCCGGGAGCAACTGCTTGCAGTAACTCGCGAGGAACTGCCGCACTCGATTGCAACCCGAGTTTCTGAATGGGAGTGGCCACGAATTCGAGTTGAGATCATCGTGGAGCGTGACTCCCAAAAAGGCATTGTGATTGGCAAGGGCGGAAGCGTGCTCAAAGAAGTTGGTATTCGGGTTCGTCGGCAGCTGCCACCCGGAGCTTTTATTGAGTTGCATGTGACCGTGGACAAGGACTGGCAGTCAAAGGCACAGTCCTTGGAGCGTCTGGGCTACTAGTTGCTCAGGGCCACTTTTGCTGGTCCCGTCTAGCTGTTGATCAGGGCCTGGTCTAGGCGCTGTCTCGGCTGGGGGTCGAAGGTCGGGTACCTTTCCGTAGTGGACTTATCAAGCCTCGACCATCAACGGATCCCAGTTCACGTCGCTGTGGTGATGGACGGCAACGGCAGATGGGCCCAAAGAAGAGGCCTTCCCCGAACCGATGGCCACGCCGCCGGCGAGGAAGCCCTTATGGATACCATCTGGGGCGCTCTGGACGCAGGCATCCGCTGGCTGACGGTCTACGCGTTCTCTACCGAAAACTGGAAGCGCCCCGTGGATGAGGTTCGCTTCTTAATGAATTTCAACGAGCGACTGCTGCTCACGCGCCGAGATGAGTTGAATGAACGCAACGTCAAGTTGCAGTTCATCGGTCGCCGGGACTGGCGTGTGCCGAAGAGAATTTTGAGGCGTATTGATGAAACGCTCGAACTCACCGGAGACAACACAGCAATGACAGTGAGCATGGCCTTCAACTATGGCGGCCGTGCCGAACTAGTGGATGCAGTCAGGGCAATCGCAGCCTCTGGTATCAAGCCCGAAAAGATTGACGAAAAGACGATTCGCCAGCATCTGTACGACCCAACGATGCCCGACCCAGAACTCATGGTTCGAACCTCTGGCGAGTATCGAATGTCCAACTTCTTAATGTGGGAAATGGCTTACTCGGAACTGGTCTTTACTGACGTGTTGTGGCCCGACTTCCGACGAGAAAACCTCTATGCGGCTATCGACGAGTATCAGCGACGTGACCGTCGCTTTGGTGGCTTGTCAGATACTGACGGTCTGGGCTGACTCCGACCCGCTCAGGGTGAGAGAATGAACGGGTGAGCCTGTACCGCGACTACGCCATTGTGCTGCGGACCTACAAGCTCGGCGAGGCTGATCGCATCGTGGTGTTGATGACGCGAAGTCATGGCAAAGTTCGGGCGGTTGGCAAGGGTGTGCGAAAGACCACCTCAAAGTTCGGGTCTCGGCTCGAGCCGGGTTCGTACATTCAGGTGCAACTCCATGAGGGGCGCGGCGACCTTGACATCGTGACGCAGACCGAGACTGTTGAGCCCTATCGGCGCACCAGAGAAGACTTGTCGCGACTGTCGCGATCATCTTCGTTGCTAGAGGCAGTGGAACAGTTGGCACAGGAACGCGAGCCAACGCCGAAGTTGTTTGACATGTTGCTCGGCGGTCTGCGAACTGTCGAGGAGAGCAATCCTGCGATGATCTCTGCAGCGTTTTATCTCAAGCTGCTAGCGGTAGAGGGCGTGGCACCAGAATTAGATGCATGTGTGGAATGTGGCGAGGAGAACGGCCCGTTTGCCTTGGCGCTTGAGGCTGGGGGAGTGCGATGCAGCACCTGCGGCGGTGGCCGGCCAGTCTCGCCCGAGGCGCTCAGTGTGAGCCGAGCAGTTCTGGGTGGGGGACTCAACGCTGTTCTCACTCTGCCCGAAGGGCC
>WLLG01000102.1 GCA_009700815.1 Actinomycetota bacterium | reverse complement strand
CCAATCCGCGGACCGATGGCAGCGAATCGATCATCAAAGCGATGGCCTAATCGGAACCTCATTGCGAACCCGCATCAGGGGTCAAAGAGGACACGACGAGTCGCTCTTTGCCACCAGAGGTCCTGGGTACCGTTGGTACTTTCTCAATGAGCAGCCGAATCGATGGCCCGAGACGCTTTCGCAATTCGCCCACTAGAAACTCTTCGTCCCCGCTACTAAAGGCCGGATCGACTTCGAGCAGCACAGTGATCTCTTCTAGAGAATCTTGACGCACTTGTGCACGGCGCAGGTTGGGAACTCGCTGAAAGGCCAAGCTCATTGGAGCGGGACCTACCGTCGCTCCCTCAGGAGTGCGAACCACATCGTCTACGCGACCGATGATTTCGCTCACTCGAGGCAACCCGCGGCCGCAGGCTGAAGGTACTGGATCAGCTGGTATGGCAAGGTCGCCAGTTCGGTAGCGAAGGAGCGGCATTCCCTTGTTAATTAGGCCCGTGGCGATAATTTCGCGTCCCGGCCCTGCGGAGTTCTCGGCCAACTCCACGATGCCGTACGAGGTACTGATATGAAGCTCCCCGTGGTCGCATTCAGAGATAAAAGCGACCAGTTCACCAAGGCTGTAAGCATTGGTGACCCTGCAGCCAAAGGCCGTTTGGATGTCTTCTCTCACTGCCGGTGTGAGCGTTTCTGAACTCACGAGGATCGCTGTTGGTTGCACCCGACCAATGTCACCTGCGTCAAGCAACCCTCGAGCGATGCGATGCACTGCAGAGGTGTAGCCGGCAATGACCTGAGGTTGGAATTTCTCCAGCTGCCCCACGTAGTCGGCCAACGTCAGCGAGTTCAGGTGATAGACCGAGAAGTAGACCTGATTGAATGCAAGGTTGCGACGCCAGTAGGGCCCGCCTTGCTGTGTTTCAGGAATAATCGGCTGCCCATGGAATGAGGCCATCCGCTGCCCAAGGCGCACTCCAGCCCAGGAACGACAACGCGCCTCGTAGGTGGCGTAATTGGCCCGAACTGCTGCCAGAGTTGCCCAGTACCGCACAGGGGTTCCCGTTGTGCCACCAGTAGTTTGAGCAATCAACTTGGGCCGAGGCTCATCTGGTAAGAACCGATCCGGGTCGGCCCGGACAATTTCCTTATCGAGGATTGGCAACTGAGACAAGTCCGCTGCAGTGCGAATGTCGCGTGGGTGAAGGCCAAGTTCACTAAAAACATCTCGGTAGTAAGGAACTCTTGCAGCACACCAAGTCACCATTGAGCGAAGACGCGAGTCCTGATCGAGCAGTAGTTCCTCCTCCGGCCACCACTGCCGGACGTTCAGGTCGAATACTTCTCTCCGGAACTGGCCGCCATGTCGTCGCGGCAGTTCCTTCATGCCATAGCCAGTGGCAAACGCATTCTGAACGGGCACCGGTGCACGCTGATACAGATCGGAAAGGTTCATCGCGATACCCCTTGGTCTGAGACAGCAGCTACGCCCACTCCTGGTACATCAATCTGGTCAAGTTGCTCAAGCCAGTTTCCAACGAGTTGATGCCAACTGGCATTGGACTCAATCCAATTCCGACCAGCCGCACCGAGTTCCGCTGCTCGCTCTGGCGAGGAAATTAACAGTCGAACAGCCTCGGCCAGATCTGCGCCATCGCCTGGCTTGGTCACGATCCCTGCCCCTGCTGCTGCGACGAGGCGTGACCCTTCGTCATCTCCGCTATAGATCACCGGCAGGCCGCTCGACATGGTGGGGAGCATTTTGGCTGAGCGGATGGTGCGGTACACATCGCCTTCACGAACAGTCGCCAAGCCAGCGGTGCATGATCGGAGGAGTCGCGCAACCTCTTCTGGCGGCACGGGATCAAGAAAGGTCACATTTTTAAGCCCGCGCGTAGCTGCCTGCTGTTGCAGGGACTCCTTCTCGGAACCTCCGCCGACTAACACAAAGCGGACTGGTTCATCGACAAGTTCTTGAGCCGCATCAAGCACCACCTCAAGGCCATGGACATAGCCGTGCGTACCGGCATACAAGAACAGGTGCTCACCCGCAGCAAGGCCAAGTTCAGCCCGGACTGCAAGGTCTTGAGGTCCTGGCGAAAACATTTCGGTGTCCGCACCATTGGGGAGCCAGGTCATCTGCTTTGTCGTTACCCCCTTTTGCAGCAGGGCATCACGAACCCCTTCGGTAACTGCAGTGACTGCGTCAGCTTGGCGCAGCATCGCGCGCTCGGCCCATCGGAGCAACGCAACCACGCGGCCATCAGAAATCGTTCCGATCTCGACGATGGAGTCCACCCATAAGTCGGCCACGATGATAACAATCCGCTGCCGCCTCATTTTTGCGCAGAGGACTGCGGGTAGCGCGCCAAAGAGAGTCGGGTATTCAACAATGACCCAGTGAGACTTTCGAGCAACTCCGATGCCGAGCACGGACATCACGCCAAAGGACAAGTAGTTCAGGATTCGCCCCAACCCCGAACCCATCGAGGCCCATACCCAGACACGGCGGACTTTTGCACCGTTCTCGGAGCGTGATTGAAGCGGTCGGTGAGACCAGCCTGGAAAGATCTTTCCGAGTGGATAGTTCGGTAAAGCCGTCACGACATCGACTCGGTTTCCACGGCCGACAAGGTCAGCCACGATCGAACCCAGTCGGACCTGAGCCGCACCTCTCTCTGGTGGAAAGTACTGAGTAACTAGCGTAAAGCTATTGCTCCCCCGAGGCTTCTGGGTCACTTGGACCCACCTGCTGAACCAGAGTCCCGAAGCGTGACGCCCCACTGCCGCTGCAGCATCTCTCGCACCCGATCTTGGAAGGCTTCGAGTGTCATGGTGCCGGCGTACTCGCGAGCCGCTACAGCCATTCCTGCCCAACGCTCACGATCGCTGATCAAGGCAGTTACCAACTCAGAGAGACGCTCCGAATCATCTGAAGGAAACACCAATCCTCGACTGCCCTCACCCGAAATTTCGCCAGAGACCGGACTCTTGCCAAACACAGGAACCGTTGCGTGGACCATGCTTTCGAGTAGCACTTTGCCGTAGCCCTCTTGGCGAGTGGAGAGAAGATTGAGGTCTCCGTTCGCAAAGGCCTCCATGACATCTCCATGGCTCACCGAGCCGTGGAATGTGACGAGTTCTGCCACGCCAAGGTCACTTGCCAGGTTCTCCAATTCATCGCGGCAGGGACCATCCCCGTAGACATCAAGGGTCACATTTGCTCCGCCCTGGACGATCAAGGGGAGTGACCGGATGATGGTTTGCTGGTTCTTGTTCGGCGTTAATCGCCCAACAGTGACGAGGCGCCACGGCCCATTGAAACTGGAATCTTGGATGCGTAGAATTTTGGCATCGGAGCGGGGTCGTGCGCTCTCAATGTCCGAGCTTGAGTACGAGGGGCTGAAGAACGGCTCTAGGTGACCAAGCTCAGGATTCTTATCTGCGTACACACTGACTGGGCCACCAAACCACTTACTTCCCAGCAGTTTGCGCTGAAGCCGAAAGAAGCGTGGCTCGCCCACATAGTCATGCCAGACACCGGCGTACATGGCGTACCGAAGTGCCCCCGCCTTCCAAGTTGAAAAAATCGCTACCAAACCAATGTTGCAGGGGCAGCGCAAGTGAACGGCATCCACAGACCGAGCGACGCGGCGAGTGGTCCGAGCCCAAGGGATCAAATGACCGAGCAGCCCAAACTTTGCCGCCCGGGTATTGCCCCCTGCTTTCTGCAAGGGTTCAATGCTGAGATTCGTTGACTTGTAGGGGCCGAACCCTGCAGGCGGCGGGCCAGGATCAAGCGGCGCACAAAGGACAACCTCATCAAATAACTCAGCCCAACGGTCAAGTTGGTTGACTACGGGTTCTAGCGCGCAGAGCCTGCCCTCGCTATCTCGATAATGCTGGGTGTCACCAATTACAGCGAGTCGCATAACCCTCCCCTCAGAGAAAATCCGATGCCAAAAACCTGCTGCTGAAATTTCCTGTGCGGTTTGGGCACTCTCACAGCTTAGGGATTCGAGGCCCGTCCTCCACCATGTCGTCAGCAATATGCAAAGAAGCACGCACACGCTTGACTGTCGAGGGCAGGTGCACCACTTCGCCCGCAACAAAGCCCAGCCACTGCCGTGGTGAGGCTCGTCGCTTGAGTTCGTAGGGGACGATTGCTTGGGACAAACCAATCACTAGGTCTTCGCGAACCTGCCGCTTGGAGTGGTAACGCTTGGTGTAATACACCATCGAAGGCAACGGAAGGGGTGAGGTCCGGTCGCGATGCCGGAAGCCATCTAGGGAGCCAAAGGTCCGAAGGCCACCTTCTTGAGCCTTGAGGTGCACACGAATCGCATGAGGGTTATGGATGACTAAACAGCCGCCTAGTTGGACGCGTAAGCCAAACTCGGCGTCGCCTCTGCGCTGTCGGTCGAACTGCTGATCAAAAAGCCCAAAGCGTTCAAAGAGGCTTCGATGGCACATTCCGTTGCCCGAGTCCCACTGATCAGCCACACGGAAGAACGCATAATTCTCGGGGATCGGAGCACCGATCACGGCTAGAGATGCCCCAGTAGAAAGATCGGCATCGTAACGATGCAGACCCTCAAGGTGCTGCTCTAAAAAGTCTGGGCCCACCTCTGAGTCATCGTCTACAAACGCAATCCACTCACCTTTAGCTTGCTCAACGGCTGCGTTTCGTGCCAGCCACTGACCGCGCTCGACCTGAAAAATCACCTCAAGGTTGAGATCAGCGAACTCCTCATAGATTGCGTGATCGCGCTTGTCGATGTCGTTCTGATCCACAACGATTACCTGTTGTGCCATCAAGGTCTGCTTGCGGAGCTGTTCGAGGACTGGCCGCAACAACTCATATCGACCAAGGGTTGGTAAGACCACCGTGATGGCAGGATTCTCGGGGCTCGTGACGCTGTCTCTCGTGACTACCCGATCGGTACTTCCTGGGCGCGGGGTAGCACTTGTAGAAGCGGCCGAACTTTTTAGGGCGGAGCGGACTTTCAAGGGGCGAAGGTGAGCCAGCGATCTACGAGCCGCCGCGTACCGCACCCACTTTCGACCAAAGACCCTGCGAAGAAACACGAACCTGTCGTGCTCACTCAACCGGTCTGACAACGTGCCTCGGCCGTTCACCAAGCGTGGCGTATGCATCACCACGGCACCTCGGTCGATCATTCGGCGGCCAAGCTCAAGACCTGCACCAGTAGTTCCCTCGAATGCAGCGTCAAGGCCTCCCAGTGTGCGGAGCACCTGCGTCTTGACAAGAAATGCCGACAGGGTGAGGCGCCAAGACACCGAATCAATCGATGGATCTGCGTCTAGAGCAAGCGGCCAAATCGGGTGGATGTAGTCATGCTCCTCTGGCTCGCCGGCTAACCCAAAGCAAAGCCCTGCGTGCCAAGCATCAGCACGCTCTTGCAGAAGAACAGCAATCAATTCAAGGTCGGGCTCGCCGAGCATTGGATCCCAAAAGAGCAACCACTCAGATTGCGTCGTAGCGAGGACGTCATCAATTTCTGCTGCTGCACGGGGAATACTTGATGAGAGAGAGGTAACCGACCCAAGTGGCCAGTTCTGCTTCCACTTGCCCCAAACGAGCAGATCTACTGTTTCAGCCACTGGCCCCCCGTGTGTCGTTCTGCGAACTTGAACTTCTGTGTGCTTGAACTTCTGTGTGCTCGAACTTCTGTTGCTGAGAAACCAAGCTGCACTCGTCATCGGCCCTACCGTGGCTTCGGTTCTAGAGCACGAGGTTTCTCAACCCACTCAGGATACGATACGCCGAGTCGATTGCGATCCCTACTTCTTCACGTATCTCAGTCTTGTGACTGCACTCCTATGACCACTGAGCAAGCCTCCACTCCTCGTACCCGCTACCCCCGTGCCCAGTGCGAGGTCTCTGTTGCCCTCTGCACGCTCAACGGATCGCAGTGGATTGAAGAACTTCTTCAATCGATCGCGGCGCAAGAACTCCTGCCTGATGAGATCGTCATCCAAGATGATTGCTCCGAGGACGACACGGTGGAACTCATTGAGAAGTTCGCAGACCAAGCACCATTCGCCATTCGTCTAGAAGTGAATCAGTTCCGACTTGGATCCACGGCGAACTTTGCTACGGCTCTGGCTCGCTGTCACGGACGTTTCATCGCTCTTGCCGACCAGGATGATGTTTGGTACCCAGTCAAACTTCGTCGCCTGATTGACGAACTTGAGTTAGACCCCACCGTCACCATGGTGTTCTCTGACGCCGACTTGATCGGACCAGATGGTCAAGATTTGGGCCAACGCCTGTGGGACGCTCGCCTCATCGGACGGACTCTCAGAAAACGGGCGGTTGTGCCGGAAGAGCTTTTCGCTCGCCGAGCACTGACTACCGGTTGCACTATGGCAGTTCGCAGGCGCGCTGTTGCGGCATCCCTACCCTTTCCCGAGGCTCTCGAGAACGAGGCTGCACCGATGCGCCACGATCGTTGGCTCTCGCTCGTGGCAGCTTCGGTGGGAACCGTTCGGGCACTTCCCGATTCGCTCCTTGGGTTTCGGGTCCACCCCGATCAAGAAACTGGAGTTCTCGTTGGAGCGCAACTCACACATGCTTTGGGGCGCGCAGCATCCGCTGTGTTTATCGCTCCAGTAGGCCAGAGCAACGAGTCTCACCTTGCGCGTGCGAATCAACTCGAGGCAGCGGCAGAGCGGGCCAACGAGATGGGTGACTTTGAAGAGGCATTGACGCTGGAGGCAATCGCAGCCCACCACCGCAGCAGAGTCCAAACTTCAGGATCCGTGCTTGACCGACTCCGCTGCATCGCCGAGGGAGTTCGAGTTGGTGCCTATGGCTGGGACCGACTCGGGATGGTGGCAGTCGCAGGGGATACGGTGCGCTCGGTCCGACCCGGCCGAGGCGCACAGTGCGAGCCAGCCATGCAGCGCGAGCCCGCCCTCCACAGCGAGTCAGCCCCTGAGCATCAGATCGAGGGCAACTAGTGCTTCGCAAGATGAAGGTCATGATGGTGACTGACTCACTTCAGGTGGGCGGTGCCGAACAAGTTGCGGTAGATATCGCTAACAGCTTGGACCGAGATACCCATCAGGTTTATTTCTGCGCCACTCGAACAGACGGCCTGCTTCGCTCAAGCCTAAAATCCGATGTTGAAATCATGGTTCTTGAACGTTCAGCTACTTGGGATTTGCTGAAGCTGCTGGCATTTGGAAAGTACGTGCGCAGCGAAGGAATCGACGTTCTCCACAGCCATGGACGCGGCACCATGCGCTTCATTGCGCTCTGTAAAGCACTCGGGATCATTCAAGCTCAACATGTTTTTCATGACCATTTCGGGCGCCTCCATCTTGACCGCAGCGCCGGGCCTGGGATGAAAGTCCCGCTGCACCACGGTGTG
>WLLG01000101.1 GCA_009700815.1 Actinomycetota bacterium | reverse complement strand
GATGGCCTACTGGTTCGACCGCATGGCTGAACGCGCTGACCAGAGTTACGGCGAGCAGTTCGCGTACCTCGCTGAGGAGCACGGGTTCAGCCGAGCGCATGCCAACGCATTGGTCATGTTCTGCCGCGGCTCTACCTCGTCCAAGCGGTTCGACACAGTGGACGACTATCTCGCCAAGGTCGATCCGGCAGGCGCGAGCACAGTTCGGGCGATGTTCGCGACGATTACCGAAGCCCACCCCGAACTGCGACCGGTGATCGCCTGGAACCAACCGATGCTGCGCCGAGAGGACGACTACGTGTTCGGCGTGTCCGTGCAGACTAGGCATATCCTGCTGGCGCCGTGGGGTGGCCGAGCGCTCGAAGCAGCTACTCCATTGCTCGATGGCTACAAGGTGAACATCAAGACGGTGCAGGTGCCCCTTGACTGGGATGTCGACCGGTCGATCCTCTTGGCCATGGTGGAGAACCGCCTCGCGGAACTCGACGAGGACGTGGCGTGACTCGTTGGCCAGCGGTGTCGCCTTGCAGGTGTGTCACATGGGCGCGAGATTGATATAGCATGTACGCTATGTCTTGGGGGGAAGTCGAACTCGAGCCGGAGGTTCGGGACTGGTACATGGCCCTTACCGAGGAACAACAGGCCCGGGTCCGGTTCCATATTGACCGACTCACCCAACTCGGGCCGCTCCTCGACGAACCGCATACCAAACAACTGAACGGGAAGCTCCGTGAACTTCGGTTCTACCTCAACAGTCGTCCCACCCGGATCACCTATTGGATCGCATCAGGTCGCCGGATCATCCTGCTGACTACCTTTGTAAAGACCCGCCAACGAGAACGCCACGAAGTCGACCGTGCTGGTCGAGCAATGCAGACCTGCATCGACGACGACCACACGCTCGATGATGACTGAGAAGGAGCACGACATGGGAACCAAGCGCACTACCTGGACCGAACTGGCCGCCGAACCGCTCACCGAACGCGGCCAGGCTTCCTACGAGGACGAAGCCCGGATCTCTGAGTTCCGAGAGTTCGTGTTCCGGCTCCGTACCGAAGCCGGTCTCACCCAGGGCGAACTCGCATCCCGTATGGGAACCACCCAGTCGGCCATCGCCCGGATGGAAGGCGGCGGCACTCGACCAACGCTGGACACGCTAGAAAAGCTGGCTACCGCTGTGGGGTCCGAACTCGTGGTCGGCGTCGCGCCCGGCCTGTCTGCGAATCGGTCGATCGCCAAGCTTGTTCGAGAAGGTCATGCGGTTTTGAGATCGGCCAGCTGAGTAGGTCAACATCGGTTTGGGTGTGTTCACCTGCCGACAAGGCCGTGGCGAACTCGCAATTCTACGAGGGGCTCGGCCCAGTGGTCTTCCCGCCGGATAGGGATGAGCATGTCAGCCTGACCTCCGCACTCGGTACGCCATGCACCCGCCGTTGACTGACTCACCGCCTTCTACTTAGCCGAGTTGGCGTGAAGGGCGAGTTGTGTGTGGCGAGCCAAGGCTGCAAAGTCAGCGTCGGCGTGCAGGACCGGAGCGTCGAGTCGAATAGCAACTGAAGCGATCAAGCAGTCGATGAGCCTGCGAACAGTTTCGCCGTTTCGTCGGCAGGTCCGGTAGAGGGCGGCGGCTTGGTCGTAGTCCTGTGTAATCGCGCCGCTCACTTCAGAGCCGTACCTGTTGTGAAGGTTCACTAGAGACAGGTCACGGGCGAGTTGCTCGCTCTCGATCGCTGCCATCTTCTTTCATACCCTCTACAACCCCGTCCCCATCCCGATCCCTAGCTCGCGGTGCTCCATCTATGGGGTGGACTCAAGGGTGACCCCATCGAAGTAGGCCGAGTGACCGCTGACTGTACTTGACACGTTGCGGTCTTTGATCTTGGGGAAGCTAGACCCGAAGCCTTTGAGTCCGACTGCCGCACGGCCGCCTTCGACGACCTTATACACCCACTTCAAAACGCTGTCGTTCTTGGAGTGGTAGTTCCATATGGTTCCAGAGACCGCTCTATCTAGGGAGAGCCAGTCGCCTCGCTGGCCCACGGCAGCCCCCAGAAGGTGCATTGATTCGATGCGCGGAGCCTCCTCCGATGTGCCAAGAGCCTGAGCTGTCGTAACCATGGCGCGTGCTCCCAGGCTGTGCCCGATGAGAACGAACGACTCATGATCCGTTCTTGCTAGTGCGTCTGCGAGGATTGCCCCCGTCATCGCCGCACGGGTTTTCGCTACCGTCCAAGGGTTTACCGCAAGGTCGAAGGCAGTAAAGATAGCGGCGAGGGATCCTAGTTTTCCGAACGCCTTGCTCCCCTTCTTGGCCATCTGAGCAATTGAGAGACGAAGGCCTTGCTTTCCGAGAGCACTGCCGCTGAGGAAGGCCAAGTTTTTGAGCTCCTTCGATCCCCAGACCACGCGGTACACCGGCGCCTCTGGGTAGCGCTGATCAATGAGAGATCTCCACTGCCCCCAGCCGTCTTCTGGCTCGGTTAGGAATCCCGATGCGAGTAGCACCGCCGCGCCTGTGCCGTCGCGTAGTTTCTTAATAGCGAACGACTTGTCTTGGCTTGCATAAGCAGAAGCTGTGCTGGCACCCAAAATACCCCCGAGCGCAGATCCCGTGGCGGTGACAACCATCGTTCCACCCGCCATTCCCAGTCCTCCGCTTGCAAGAGATCCGCCGCCCAGCATCGCTAGCCCGTGCGATGTCGCTGCCGCACCACTCAGCGAGCCCCCAAGTGTCGATGCGCCTAGAGCCGATCCGATGAGCGGTGCGCTGATGTAGAACGTCGGAGCAAGGACAATCGCACCACCGATCACGCCTGCAGATACAGCTGTCCACTTCTTCGCGTTCGTCCTTTCGAACTCCAACCAGTCTGGGTAATCGTCGATGGTTTCGACGGTGGAGGTCAGCCTCTCAAACGACGGGATCTCATGCTTGTGCTCGGCGCAGTAGCACACTGTCAGACCACCCGTTCCTACGGTGGCGAAGTTCCTGCATCTCGGTACTGCACATTTAGTGGTAGCTGAGCCGCAGTTGACACACAGACACGTCATCTTTGGGCGATTACGTCCCTGCACCTGACGATGGTCGGTCTCCTCGAAACATCCCGAGCACCAGCCATGCTCACTCTCACTGGCGATGCGAGCTATGAGAGACGCGAGAAACAGTGCGTCCTTCTTCGAGAACTCTGCGGCCTTCCGAAAGCTCTTCCGCTTCTCGGCATTACGCGCAAGACGGAAAGCCCTCTCGTTGCTTCCGAAGGCCGCCAGCGCTGCAACGAGCGCAAGATTGGCCACAAGTTCGGAGGTCCCGCTGATCTGGGCTTCCGACTCGGTATCTGTTCGCCGAAGAGAGAGCGAGTTGCCGGCGATCTCAAGGTCGACCGAATACCCTTTTCCCGCTGGGGAGTAGCTAACGGTCGGAGTTTGAGCCTCGGCTTTTCTCATTCCGCTGAGTATGTCATCTACCCAGAGCGCCTTGCCGGCCCAAAGGGGAGCAGAACCTTGGGCAGCGGATGCCGGTACAGCGCTGCTGCGTTCTCGCAGCACATGGCACGTAATTCCTCGGCTGGGATGTGGCCCCAAAGGCGCGTAATGACTTCTTGGGTATCGGGCCAGGTGCCGTCGCCGTGGGGGTAGTCAACCTCGACCATGATGTTCTCAACCCCGATGGTGTGGCGAGTGTTGATAGTGGAGGGGTCATCGAGAGTGCAGAACCAGAAGTTACGGCGCAGCACATCGGCGGGGCGGATTGGCCAGTCGCTTGCATAGCCCGATCGGTCCAAGATGTTGTCGAGTCGGTCGATCAGCATGGCTACCCAACCAATGCCCCCTTCCGACATTGCGATTTTTAGGTTCGGGAATTCAACCGCCCACCCTGCCCAGAGCCACTCCACGCAAGCAGTCAGCGATAACTGTCCAAACAGGGTCGCGGTAAGCGGAATCGCAACATCCCAACAGCCATCGGGCAGGTCGCCAAGCCCAGAGGAACCAACATGCAGGCTGATAACGGTGTCGGTCTCGGCGCAGGCCCGCAGGATCGGTTCCCAGTACCGCTCAAATATCGACGGTAGGCCCAAACGATGCGGGCGTTCAGGAAGTGTGACGGTGCGAAACCCGCGTGCAGCATTGCGGCGGATTTCGGCGGCCCCCAACTCGGGGTCGGTCAGAAAGGTGATGCCGAGTGGGATGGTGCGATCGGGGTACGGCTGCCACCACTCATCGTGCATCCAGTCGTTCCATGCTCGAGTGACGGCAAGGCCCAGCGCGGGGTCGGAACACTGTGAGTACACCCGGCCACAAAAGCCCGTGATCATCGAGGGAAAACTCAGCGAGGCCCACACGCCGTTGATGTCCATATCGCGAACACGCTCGTGGATATCCCAGCAGCCTCGTCGCATTTGGTCGAACCGAAAGGGCTCCACCTTGACGGTTTCGAGGCGCCGCCCGGCAACCGCATTCATGCCGACCTGGCTGTACGTCTCGCCGTCGAACTTCCAGACTTGATGCCCCCATTTGTTCTCGACCACTCGTGGAGCACTCGCCTGAAGTGCAGCGGGCAATTTTCCCTCGAACATGTCGGGGGGTTCTACAAGGTGGTCATCCACCGAGATGACGGTGTATCGCACCTGCCGCGGTTCCGGCTCGGGAAGGAACAGGTCGTCGTGATCGGCGGTGGGCGGTTCAGTGGTCATGACGGTCACTATGCATGGTCGGTTCAGTCCAAGATGGCAGGGTCGTGGCGCAGTTCCCTACGGCACATGGCCTCCCACAGACCGGGGAATGACACGTAGTCGAAGGGTGCTGCAAAGCGCCGGTTCACCTCGGGATCCAGTGGAACCCCACCGCCGATGGCTTCAACATGCCAAGCCTGCCGGCAGCGCCACTCAAGCACCACTGCTCGGTGGTGTGCTTGCGCGATGTCTTTGCCAACTACAAACACACCGTGATTGGCCAGCAGCGCCATGCGGGCATCACCGAGTGCCTCGACGCATGCCCGAGCGTTCTCGGTGTTGTCTACTGACCCACCAAACTCGGAGTACAACGCCGGGTCCTCGGGCACCATCGCAGAGGTCTGGTCATACACGGGAGGGACTCGTCGCAGGTCGGCCCAGATCGTGCCCCAGCGCGGGTGGTTGTGCACCGCAACGGCGACGTCTGGTCGCGCCCGGTGTAGCTCTACATGCAGAGCGATTGCGGGGGTGACCGTCCATCGACCTTCCAGCAGGTTCCCTTCAACATCGATGCGCAAAATATCCGAGGCCCGAACCTCATCCCAGGTAAGCCCCCAAGGATTTACCAAGAGCGTGCCGTCGGGCTGTCGGCTCGTGATATGGCCTGCGAGGTGATCGTCGTATCCCTCACGAAAGAGCGTGCGACACAACAGCGCTACCTGAGCATGAGCGCTGAGTTCCGGCAACGGCGGCGCCATCGGATTATTCCTGAGATCTGGCTGTTCCATGCTTGCCCCCTATGCGTGCATGAATCATGCAGGCAGTGCATCGAAGGGTAGCTGAGTGGCCAGCACTCCACCTGCTCGTTGACGCGTGTCACTGACGCGCGTTACTATTGCTGCCATGCCGGCAGTGGAGAGCGTTCGAGCAGCACAACCAACCAAGGTGACTGATCGCCGCACAGCCCAACGCGAAGACACTCGTGCACGTCTCTTTACTGAGACCGTCGAAGAGTTCAAGCGATGCGGCTTTGCCGGAACCGAGATTGCAGCAATCACCGAACGCGTCGGTCTGACTCGCGGCGCTTTCTACGTGCACTTCGCCGGCAAAGACGCAGTTCTGCGAGAACTACTTCTGATCGAGGAGCGCCGAATCGCAGCAGCGGCACTTGTGGTGAGCGAACACTCAGGCTCTGTCGAGGAGGTGTTCGCTGCGGTGGTCAAAGCAGTCCTATCAGCAGAGCGTCGCCTCGGCCGCAGACTTGTCCGAGACCTGTGCGCGGGGCAGTTCCGGCCTGAGGTTGCGCAGAGTCAAGATGTGGCGGATCACCCGGTGGGGCTCATGCTCGTTGGGGTCATTGCCCAGCGAGTCCCCGAAGTGGATGCAGTCGATCTTGCGATGACGTTTCTTACCGGCATGTTCGGTCTGTTGGCAATCGAAGACGCACCACTAGCAGCGCGACGTCGCCGCCTTGACCTACTCGTCCGGATCGCCTCGCAAGCGGCGATAGCAACAGAAGCTGGCCTCAACAGGTCAGACCCGAGCCTCAACAGGAGCTTCACATGACCAAGCACAAGCCAACCACCTTGAAAGATCGCCTCGGAGCGCTGTGGGGGCTGCTGCGAATCAGCGATGACGACTACAACGCCTATATGCGGTCCTATGACGAGTTGTTTGTGGACTCGCCCGAGAACACCAAGGCCGACTACGAAGCTGGCGTCGCTGTGCGGGGTTATCCGCAGGGCAGTAGCAACGAACTCACCGAGCTCTACAAAGTGATTCACCTGTTGTGCACGCTGGGCTCGGTCGAGAAGATGTACATGCCGCCAACAATCGATCCATCTCAGTCTGTGCTGCAGAACCAGATCTTGTTCGAGCGGATCGTGGCCAAGGACTTGCAGCTGAGCAAGGGTGAGAAGTTCTTGGACTTGGGATGCGGCTGCGGAGCAATTGCAGAGCATATGGCCGAGCTGACTGGCGCAACCCCATACGGGGTCAACCTAGACCGGTCACAGATTGAAAAAGCTTGGCGGAACCCGAACCTGCCGAGAAACAACTTTGCGTTCGGTGACTTCAATAAGCCCCTCGAGTTTGAGGACGCCTCCTTCGATGCCCTCTATGCAATTCAGCCGATGACCTATGTGAGCGATCATGAGTTCACCTTTGCGGAAGCCTTTCGAGTGCTCAAGCCCGGTGGACGCTTTGTGATCAACGACGTTGCAGCGCTCGACGCGTATGACCGAGACAACGAACATCAGCGCACGCTCATTCAGCACACGCGTGAGCTCACCGTGTTCGGCGGGTTCTGGTATTACAAGTACTGGGATGACGCATACCGCCAGGCCGGGTTTGAGCTGGTGTCCTCGGTGGGACGGCCTGCAGTTGAGGTGATCAAGAAAGAGGTGGCCCTGTTCGACAAATACGAGGCGGCGTTCAAATTCCTAGCCAAGCTTCACCTCATCCCGAAAAAGACCGACACGCTCCTGCAGCGCATGAACAAGAACAGTCAGTCCTACATCCAAGCTGAAGAGGAAGAGTTGCTCACTCTGAACTGGCATTGCGTTGGCCAGAAGCCCGCGTAGAAGCGTGAAGTGAACAGCACTGCAACAACCTCGCCTGCGGCTTAGGCCTGTAGCTCCGGCACCACTCTTGGGTCGTCAGTACAAATTGCAGCAACTCCGGCTTGGGCCATCTTGGCCATGAGCTCTGGCGAGACGGTGTTCCAAGAGACCACTCCACGGCCACCGTTCCAGAG
>WLLG01000100.1 GCA_009700815.1 Actinomycetota bacterium | reverse complement strand
CAGTCCGCAGACTCGTTTTAGCGTGCGGCACAACCTGCCAGGGCTCCGGCAAGTCGAGGACTACCCGGTCGAGTTCTTTTTCGTCGATTCCCTCGTAACAATCGCGCAATTCGACGCGGTAGCGACTCAGAACATCCGCACCTAAGAATTGCTCGACGTTCTTTTGAGCACGAGATGCAAAGTCCTCTCGAATCTCATAGCCCACGATATCTGCGCCTGCGCGCAGCATGCCCATAGACAGCGCCCCTGAACCAACCCCAGACTCAAGGACACGCACACCCGGGCCGATGTCAGCAAGCATCAGTATCGGGCCGATGTCTTTGGGGTAGATGACCTGCGCGCCCCGTGGCATTTTCAGAATGAAGTCCGACAGTGTCGGCCGGAGCACGGTTAGCACTTGGCCACGCGTCGTGTTGAACTTTGATCCCTCGGCTCGACCAATAATTTCGTCGTGAGCGATATATCCAGAG
This sequence comes from Actinomycetota bacterium, assembly GCA_009700815.1. Classification (GTDB taxonomy): domain Bacteria; phylum Actinomycetota; class Acidimicrobiia; order Acidimicrobiales; family Microtrichaceae; genus IMCC26207. The sequence continues at coordinate 7,030 of WLLG01000100.1, read as the reverse complement.
TGGGAGTGAAACTCCTTGCCTATGGTCAGCACCGCCTGATACCGCCGACCCTTGTTATCAAGGAACTGAACTAAGTCCCCTTCGGCTAATGGTCCGCTCATTGTCCTGCCTCAACTTCTCTGGTTGTAGATGATGCCAAGCGTTCTGCTCGGGTAGTTATCCTGACAGACTGCGCAGCATTGTCCTCCAACCCACTTGCGATCCTGCCCTCTCCAACCCTGGCGGACCCGCCGGCCTTGTCAACTAATCGACAGAATGCGCACAGAGAGGCAGTGCTCGGAGCCGAACAACGCTCGCAGTACGTGAGGTCCTCAACAGACGGGGAATCCCGCCCCGCGGCTGACTTCTCGAGATACTCAGCGCGGAACAACGCAGATGCCTTCCTCAAGAATCCGGAATAAAAGTCAGACTTAGTTCCAGGTGAAGCAAGCTCAATTGAGTTCAGCGCCTCCTTGTAGCCCAGATGCTTGTTGCCAGCGGACATGGGGCACTCCTCAACCATGTAATCAATACTCTGAAGAATGCAGTAGGCCGCAGTGTCCCGCTCGGACAGACGAATCAGTGGCTTAACCTTTTTGGGAAATCCAACCCGGGCCTGCAGCACCGGCATCTGGCGTGCCAAGTATTCGGTCTGCCAACGCAACACATTTCCGAACAGGACTGCTGCCTCATCGTCAAGGTTGTGTCCCGTAACTAATACGTCGTACGAGCCCTCAAGTGCAGCCTTATCAAAGAGGTGCCGTTTGGATGTGCCGCATGCAGAGCATGGCGCTCTCCGTGCTGCTCGTGCTCCCGTTGGGATGTCGTATCCGTAGTCTGTGGGAAGGTCGATCTCTATCAACTTCAGTCCGCGCGACTCTGCAAAGGCACGTGCATATACGCCAGAGGTATCGCTATAGCCGTCGATCCCTAATCCCACATACAGGCCGTCTGCCTCGTAGCCCGACCTCTGCAGCAAATCCCAAACTGCCAGCGAGTCTTTTCCTCCTGATACGGCAACGAGCACGCGATCCGTGGGTGACAACATGTCGAATTCGCGAATCGCTCGAGACATTTGTTCTTGGCAGAAACGCAGAAAGTGATCGCTACAAAAATTCGAATTTGCCCTTCGGACATCAATAACAGCCGACTCACGACAAACCACACACTTCATTTCGGATACCTAGCCTCAGTTGCCGTGCCTCGGTTCGCCACGGGCTCAACATCGAAGGCTCCACCAGAAATGACCGGGCGAACCTCGACCTCGTCGTCATCCTCGAGACGGCAATCGCCAGCAACAATTGTGCCGTTTCGAATCACCAGAAATGACTCACGATTGAGTTTCAAACGCTCAAGCAATACCGAAACCAATGCGGGTCCGGACACGACTACTTCAGAAGTTGGGTTTCGAAGGCGCACAATCATGGCTACATGATGGACGAGAGTGCACCTCCTGTGTGACCAGCCCGAGAACTCTGGCAATTCAGGGACCCTGACTCTTAAGTGATGCTGCACGCCGCCCGCAAGAAAACTCAGTCGTACACGGTGACCTTGGTTCGTCTGCGGCGAATCCGATTTTTACGGCGGGCAAGCTGCAAGCTGACAGCTCGAGAGGCATCGAGTTGATTCGTGGTGGCAGTGAGTTCGCGTGCCACCTTCAATTGCTGTTTGCTCGGCCGCATCTTCTGATCAAATCTCCTACCGAGGGCAGCCTCTTTCTGTGCTCGCTTCCGACCACGCTTGCTGACTGGAGTAGCTGGTCCTATCCGGCGCTGTGCACGAGAGAGCTTTCTGGCGCTGCGGAGCTGCGATTTCGTTGGACGATTGAGCGCTTCGAACTTGCGGTTGAGGGAGCGCTCAGACTTTGCCAGCTTGCGTTCCCTTCGCGTGGCGGGAGGCCTTGCGACAACTGTGTAGCTCTCGCCAGCACGCAAGCGGACACGCGTAACTTCCTGGTCCTCTCGGTGGACTGCCTGGGAAATCTCTTTTCCGAGGAACTCAGTTCCGCGAACAGCGACTCCCGAAGCCATGCCCTCGCCGAAAACGCGGGAGAGAAGCCACTCCCACAAGTTCTGCAGCATTAGGAGCGGCGAACTTCGATGATCGCAGAGGAGCGCTTGCCGCCGCGGCGACCCAGAAGAAAGACCACAACGAGGACCGCAACGGCTACCCCCGCAGCTACTGCGACGAGTTGGCTCTTTGCTTCGCCCACTTGATCGAGGGCCTCACCCTGAAGGTCTCCGAGTTTGTTCTTGATGTCTTCGCGGCTGATCGGAACGTCTGACCTGTTCTGGCTCATTGAGATCCCTTGTTCTTCTTGGTGAGCGTTGTCTTCATGCTGGATGGGCGCTTGCTGCGTGATGCTTGTTCAAGTTGACGATTAAACGCCACAGAAAGAGCACTACCAACACCGTACCGGCAGCGGCCGTAATGAAATACGGTGCCCACGAAAAGGTTCCGCCGTCGATCTGGCTTGGGTCATTAAAAACTGTGAACTGCTGAAGGCCTCGAAGAAGTGCGAGCAACAACAGGAAGAATCCGAGCCCCATCACCATGGAACCTGCGAACCCGTACCCCAAGTACCGGCCAAGAGTTTTCAGCGGATCCACCGTCTGCTGTTTGGCGTACCCGGCAACTAGGTCTTTCAATTCGGTGATTTGCCCTACCGGCCCAGACTTCGATTTCGGTCGGAACTTCTCTGCGAATTGATCTGACAACTTGCCCTCCTGCTTTTCAATCCCCAGTTTTACCACCCCCGAAGCCTCTGAGGTGTTACTCCGCAGGACCAGTTTCTAGATGCCAAACTAGTCACGCCTGATAGCAGCAAGGACTGGAGAGCAATAATTTCTAGTCACCGAAAGCTAAGCGTCCTTGCAAAAGAAGTTCTTGTTCTTCAAGCATCTCGATCAGCAACTCATAGCGGGTAGGGAGATCAGGCGTGCACAGCAGTCGACTCCGGTCGAGAGCCCCGAGCGGGGCCATAGTCGCTAACTCATAGAGACGGCTGCTGGGGTCGGCACTGAGCTGACAATCTGCGAGTAACCCCTGTGCTCCCATCTCTACAGCCAAGGCCGCCACCCGGCGCGCAACCCGCTCAGCACCCTCAATCAAGGCATCATCGAGTTGCTGCTCAGTTCGCAGATCTGGCCAAGGAACAACGCTCGCTCTTGGGTATGGATCCTCTGGTAGCCAAGCAAGCAACTTGATCCGCTCAGTGCCAACGGCGATCAAGACCCACGACCCGTCGGGTTGCTCCTCGGCTTGGGCAATAGCTGCCCTGCATCCAACTTGCCCACGCGTGTCTCCGCCGCCTACCTCGCTTCCCCGCTCAATCAGTACTACCCCGAACTCCTGAGAGTTCGACTGCTGCAAGTCGTACATCATCACCCGATACCGTGGCTCAAAGACGTGGAGCGGCAAACCCATACCAGGAAGCAGCACCGACCCCAGCGGAAACATGGGCAGGTCAAGGGGTTCAAATGCCTGATCCGAATTCTTCGGCGAGGATTCCCCTGCAGGTTCTTGCGTCACAACTATCCTTTTGGCGGTTCCGGTGCGAGAGGAGCGAGAGTGTCAAGTGCCGGCGCATCCGGGTAGCTCAACATTGCCTGCAAAACCTCTCGTTGTGTGTTCAGGTCGGCAGCATTCACGTTCCTACTGCCTGTATTGATCAGCAATGAGAAGCCCAAGTTCTTTTCTGCAGCTGTTGCTAACCAGCCTGAAAGAGCAGTGACCTGCAACAAGGTCCCGGTCTTTGCACGCAAACTGCTTCGAAGTGGCTCAGACAAAAAGCGATCATCGAGGGTGCCTGGGTTGCCAGGCACAGCTAAGGAGGAAGCAATTTCGCCTTCGCTCCCCTCGCTGGCCACTAGCGCCGACAAGAACGCGCAGGTAACTCGATCATCCGGAGAGAGCCCGGAACCATCAACAAAACTCACGCCTTCAGAAGGTAGACCTGAAGCTGCGACCCACTCTTGGAGGACTCCGACTCCCGCAGCAGTAGACCCAGAGTTCCCAGCAGACAAACCAAGCTCCTTGACGAGCAGTTCAGTAGTGGTGTTGTCAGAAAAACGAACTGCTTCGGTGACCAACTCACTCACTGTCGGAGATTCGACCTGCATCAGTTCGGTGGCATTCTTTGGGGCTACACCAACGCTGGGGTCTGATTCGATGGTGACGCCACGTGAGCGAAGCAGTTCGGTCAGCACTGCTGCAGCATGCAAGGTCGGATCCTTCACCACTGTGCCGCTGCCATCGACGCCATCATTCACGAGTAGCGCTGAAAGCGGGGCAACTTGGCCCTGGGTGGTGTACCGCTCGGGCCAAGAATCAACGGATCGAACTCCGTCATGACGCGTCGCATCACCAACAACTGAGCCTGTAATGGTGCGAATTCCAGTGTCATAAATCTGATCAGCGACTTTGTCTAGGTCCGTAAAGGCCTGACCGGCCCGATCAGGACGACCTGCAAACGAGGCCGTACTGAGCACTGGGTCACCTCCGCCGACCATGTAAAGATTGCCCTGAACAGTCGAGCCATCCGTTGCTTTGCCATCGGTAACAAATTTTGTGCTGAGTCGACTATTCGGATCGAGCCGATCGAGTGCAGCCGCAGCAACAAGCAGCTTGAGGTTTGAAGCTGGGACGAGCGGTTCGCTTACCTGATACGAAAAGACGGGATTATTGGAGTCTCGAATCTGAAGACAGGTACTTGCAGGAGCCTTGGCGAGGATTGGCTGCAAGCTGCGGTCAAGGTTTCGAGCAGCGACTGGGCGAACCACAGCCTCGGCAACTCGACGGGCCGAAAAGACGTCGGTGGTGGCAACTAGCGGCGTCCCTGAGGCTGCAGCAATGGGAGTATCCACCTGTTGGGTATAGCCCACTGCAGCAAGAAGCAAAGCAAACGCTGCAGTACATCCAGCCGCAATCATCCAAGGCCTTGAGGCTCTCTTTGACTGTGACCGGGAGGAGTCTAGGGAACGGTGTCTCTGGCGGGATTTTCTTCTAACGACAGCAATCTCGGTAGCTTCGGCAGACATGTTGCGTTGCTGCTTCGGCACAGCCTGAGCGGCCGCCTGCGCAGCAGTAGCCCGAAACAAATCAGGGTCGAGTGGGGTTGCACCGGCGCGCTCCGCTGGGGTTTGCTCGCGTTCAGGTGGCGGGGGCTCTTCGCTAGTCACTGCTAACAGAACCGCCTAGGAGATTCCCCGTTGGCAGAAAAGCTTCTGGGCAGCCATCGATCAATGGCAGGTCTCGCAGAATTCGATAACGACTATGCCTCCACATGTGGCCAAGTGCTGTCACTGCGCGATCGGCTGAGCTGTAGCACAAGCGCCCCGTGCTGCGAACCGTGGCTGGACCGGCGTTGTCTCCAAAGGCTACGGCGAGCTCGGTTGCAGTCAGAATTGGTTTTCCGGTTGCTACCGATACGTCGTGGGCGGCCTGTGCGAAACGTGCATCTTGTCTCTGGTGATACGCAATGATCCGCTCCACGTCAGTCTCATCGGCAAACGGACCTTCGCTGAGCATCCGAGCTTGATTGGATTGAATCCCAATTCCTAGATAAATGACTGCGTCGACTTGCGGGTGAGAGGCAACAAGTTCAAGCACCTTTGGAATAGTGTCTCGAGTTTCGCCGCCGGCTAGGTCAACCGGATTGCTTCCACTCCAGCGCGGTGGAAGGTAGGCGTCGATGGCCTCTCGCAAATCCGCAGGTAGCTCAATGAGTTCCAGGTCATGGTCACGGGTAATTGCGTCCGCAGTCACCACTCCCCATCCCCCGGCAGTTGTCATGACCACCACTTTGTTGCCACGCGGGAGAGGTTGGGTAGCGAATGTCGCTGCTGCTTCAAAGGCCTCTTCAACAGTTGCAGCTCGCGTGACCCCTGCTTGGCGGCAGGCGCCATCAAAGGTGCGATCGTCATTTGCTAGAGAGCCCGTGTGACTCGCCGCTGCTTGTGCACCGCCAGCAGTGGCACCACCTTTGATGACGACCAGCGGAATCTTGCGCGCAACTGCCTTCATCTGGTCAAAGAATTTGCGCCCATCAGTGACACCCTCGACGTAGGCAAGACCAACTCGCGTGGCGGGGTCATGGCTATACATCTGCAGGAAATCGCCAACCGAGGTGGCCGCCGCGTTTCCAGCAGACACTGCCCGAGAAACTCCCACTCCTGTAGCGCAGGACCAGTTCATGAAGCTAGAGACAAAGTTTCCTGATTGGCTCGCAATCCCGATCCCACCTTCTGGCGGATACGGAGCCACAATCTGCGCACAGAGTTTTGCTGGAGTGGACACGACCCCTTGACCGTTTGGACCCACGAGCAAGATCCCAAGCTCTCGGCACAACTCAACTAACTCAGCCTCATCTGCTCGACCTTGGTCCCCTGCCTCGCCGTACCCTGCAGAGGTCAGAAACGCTGCGCGAACCCCCTTTGATGCTGCGGCACGAAGGAGATCAAGATTTGCCGACTTGGGAGTGCAGACAAAGATCAGGTCTGCTGCGCCTTGGGGTAGTTCCTCGAGCGAGGGCAGGGTCTGGATACCGAGGACCTCGACCCCCTCGAGGTTTGTAGCGAAGATCCTCCCGGCGTATCCCGATGCGATCACATTATGAAGGCTGACAAAGCCGAACTTGCCGGGATGTGTCGAAGCGCCAGCAACGAGGATTCCTCTTGGTTCAAAGAGGGCAGAAAATGATGCATCAAGTTGATCAGTTGAAGTAAGGGTCTGGTTCACGACTGCACCTCAACAAGGGCGTCAACAGCTATGGGCTGCCCATCAGAAATGATCAAGGGGTTTAAATCTATAGACAGCACCTCGGCATGTTCTGCTGCGATCTGCGATAAGGCCAACAGGACCTTGCCCACAGCGATTCGATCCACCGCAGGTTCGCCACGGAACTCGTCAAGCAAGCTCTGGGTTTGGAGTTGATCGAGCATGTCCATGGCATCAACCTCGGTAATGGGCAACAGGCGAACTGCGACGTCAGCGATGGCCTCTGCAAGGAATCCGCCAATCCCGATCAAGACTGTGGGACCAAACTGCTCAT
>WLLG01000010.1 GCA_009700815.1 Actinomycetota bacterium | reverse complement strand
CCCAGCATGCGAGCGGCCGAAGCATCGGCTTCGTACTCGCGACTGCGACTAATTGATGAGCGAATGAGCGCTGCCGCAACCGGCGCCAGAATCATCATGAGGAGCGCAACAAGGGGGTTGCTGTCTCGGCCGTTGCCATTGCTACGTCCCCCAAAAATGAGCGCCCAGCGAGCCATGCTCGCCGCAAAGGTGATTCCCATGGCTATTGCGGCAGCAACCGAGCCAATCAGAATGTCCCGATTCCGCACATGCGAGAGTTCATGGGCGAGCACACCTTGGATCTCCTCCCATGTCAGGGTTTGCAGCAAACCTTCAGTCACACAGACAGCCGCGTGCTGCGGGTTGCGGCCAGTGGCAAAGGCGTTTGGCTGCGGGTTTTTAGAGACGTAGAGCCCGGGCTTCGGCATATTCACGCTCTGGCACAAGTCTTGAACGATCTGGTGATACTGCGGCATCTGCTCAGCGCTCACCGGGATTGCTTGGGCCGACCGAAGAGCCAGCTTTTCAGATCCCCAATACGAGGCGCCGCACATACACAAGCCGATCATCAGGCCGATGGCCATACCACTAGGTCCAGCCAGCAGATAGCCAACCGCCATACAAAGCCCGCCGAGTCCAGCCAAGAGCGCTGCTGTTTTCAGATTGTTCATCATGGGTTCGGCTGGCTCATCAGACTCGAAGGTACGGGTGATTGGCCAAGTTAGAGCGCTTTTGGCCCGAAGCCGGTGCAGAACTCAGACCCACTGAAGCGATCCTCAGCTTTTTGGGGCCCGATCCTTTTCGAAGTGTTCGACTATTCGTAATAACCCGAGTGGATATACACGCAAGGCACACCCTCGGCATGAAACATGCGCACGTTTCGAGGGTCATCTTCAAATGCAAGGCGAAGGTCAAAGCCACGCTGTCGCAACTCGCGCACCGTGCGTTGCTTAAAGGCTCGAGCGGCCATGTAATCGCCGAATTCACGCATGATGAGTGCGTCCCAGCGCAGGCCGTAGCGTTCAAGCCAGCCCAAGGTCTGAGGCTGAACCTTCATCGGCCGGGCAGTCAGCAAGACAATGCGATGATCCGAATCGATCACCTCGAGCAGACGGGCAACCTCATCGATGACTGCATCGTCGCCGCAAGCATGAAAGAAGGCATCCCAGTCGGCAAACGGTTCGTTGATGTAGTGCTGCCTTGTACTGGCATCCGCCAGCACCCCATCCATATCGAACACAACCGTTGGGCCATCGCTCATTGATTGCTCTCGCCAGAGCCAGTTTGAATATGTCTGATCCCAGATCGGCACAACTGCAGGTTAGCAACGGTGCGCAACACCCCCGTTCCGTCCGCCTTGGGATCCTCCTCAGGTGGGCAAGGAAAAAGGGTAGGGATAGGGGGTTAGTCCTCGTCGGAGGAGTCGGCCTGGGCGCGTTCGCGTATTGCTTCGACAACTGAAGCGTCAGCCAAGGTGGTCGTATCTCCAAGGGCCCGGCCCTCAACAACATCGCGAAGCAACCTTCGCATGATCTTTCCAGAGCGGGTCTTGGGTAGGTCAGGAACGATAATCACTGCACGAGGGCGGGCGATTGCACCGAGTTTGGTATCAACGTGGCGCCGAATCTGCTCGCGTAGTTCCTCGCTGGGCTCGAAAGTTCCCCGCAGGATGACGTACCCAACGATGGCTTGGCCAGTGGTCGGATCTGAGGCTCCAACTACTGCGGCCTCTGCCACTGCTGGGTGGTCAACGAGAGCCGACTCAACCTCGGTTGTCGAGATGCGGTGGCCCGAGATGTTCATGACATCATCAACACGGCCGAGCAACCAGAGGTAGCCATCTTCATCGATCTTTGCTCCGTCCCCAGCAAAATAACGACCAGGGAATCGCGACCAATAGGTCTCTTCGTAGCGCTCTGGTGCCTTCCAGATTCCACGCAACATTGCGGGCCATGGCTGCGAAATTGTCAGGTATCCGCCACCCACGGTGAGCACCTCTCCGGCATCATCGACGAGTTCGACACCAATACCGGGGAGCGCCGCACAGGCTGAACCAGGTTTGGTAGCAGTGATTCCTGGCAGTGGGGTGATCATGTGCGCACCAGTCTCGGTTTGCCACCACGTATCAACAATCGGGCAGCGCTCAGATCCAATGTGTTGGTGATACCACATCCAAGCCTCTGGATTGATGGGCTCTCCCACGCTGCCAAGCACTCTCAGAGAACTCAGATCATGGCGGGCTGGCTCCTGTTCACCCCACTTCATAAATGTGCGGATTGCCGTGGGCGCCGTATACAACTGAGTGACTTTGTAGCGCTCGATGATGTCCCAAAAGCGGTCTTTGGGCCACAGGGTTGGGTCATCACCTCGCTCTGACTCGCGGGGCGTATCCGGAGTGCCCTCGTACATGACGGAGGTCGCGCCATTTGCGAGTGGGCCGTAGACGATGTAGCTGTGGCCGGTCACCCAACCAACATCGGCGGCGCACCAGTACACGTCGGATTCTGCCTTCAGGTCAAAGACCTGCCGGTGAGTCCAAGCCGCCTGAGTCAGATAACCCCCAGTGGTGTGCACAATCCCTTTTGGTTTGGCTGTAGTCCCCGAGGTGTAGAGGATGTACAGAACCTGTTCGCTATCAAGGTGGGCCGGGGGACAAATCGGATTCGCCTCTGAGACCAGTTCATCCCACCAGTGATCTCGTCCCGAGGTCATCTCGATGTCCGTACCGCAACGATCGACCACAACAACGCTGCGCAAACTCGGACAAGCTGGTAATGCCAGATCCAGATTCGTCTTGAGTGGGGATGGTTGACCGCGCCGGTACCCGGCATCTGCAGTGATGGCCACAACTGCACCGGCATCATTAATGCGGTCCACAAGTGAATCAGGGCTGAATCCACCAAAGACCAAGGTGTGAATGGCGCCGATTCTGGTGCAAGCAAGCATGGCAATGACGGCCTCTGGGATCATGGGCATGTATAGGCAGATCCGGTCGTCACGTTGTACGCCTAGGCCAAGCAGCACGTTCGCAAAGCGCTGCACCTGATCCAACAAGTCCGAGTACGTCAGGGTTCGAGTATCGCCGGGCTCACCTTCCCAATGGAGGGCAACCTTCTGACCCAAACCAGCCTCGACATGGCGATCGAGACAGTTATAGGAGACGTTCAATTTGCCGCCCAGGAACCACTTAGCGTTTGGCAGATCCCATTCAAGAGTCGTATGAAAGTCCTGGAACCAAGTCAGGGAATCTCGAGCTTGCGCAGCCCAAAAAGCCACTGGGTCCTGTGCTGCAGTGGCGTAAACCGTTGGGTCTGAGAGGTTGGCTGCAGCTACAAAAGCCTCAGAAGGAGCAAAGGTTCGGTTCTCGTGGAAGTAGTCCTCGATGGTGGCGGCCTCGGTGGCGCTGCTATCAGGTGTATTCGTTTGGTCCGACATCTAGTCCCCTACTGCTCGTGCACTGAGCTTCGAATGGTAGAGGAAACACACAACCTCTGTCGGGCCGTGAGAAATCCTGAAACTCCCATCTCCACGGCTACGGTTCGGTCACATGAACCTGATCGAGAGATACCAGTTCAACCGAACAAGCTTTCAGCTCCTTGGCCGCAGCTTGAGTGAGTCCCAGGGGCAGGTCAATGTTGTGGCCACTCCAGAGTGGACAGTCGCGGACAACTTTGCGCACATGGCCGGAGTGGCCGATGACGTCTTGGCTGGTCGCCTAGAAGGGGTCGCTACCGACCCGTGGACTGAGGCTCAAGTTCAGGCGCGGCGGGGTCGTTCCTTGAGTGAACTCCTCGAAGAGTGGGAATCAAAAGCTCCTGCCGTGGAAGAACTGCTCATGCCGATGGCAGATCAGATCGATCCACGTTTGGTCATTGACCTGTGGACCCACGAACAAGACGTCCGAGGTGCCCTCGGAATCCCAGGGGGCGACCGCGGCAAGACGCTGAACTGGATCGTTGAACAGATCGTTGCTGGCTGGCTGAAACGAATTGAACGCTCTGACCTGAACGCTCTGCAGATCGATATTTGGCCCGCCCCCGGGGACCTTCAGGCCCATAGCGACCCAATGACATCTGGGGAAACAGCCGGCTCGCTGCGCATTGCCCCGTTTGACGCTGCTCGACTAGCCCTTGGCCGGCGAAGTCGTCAGCAAATACTGAACTACAACTGGTCAGGTGTGGCTGACCCTGCCGCCTACATCGACTTGCTAGTGGTATTCAGTCCTGCGATTCAAGACATCATCGAGGCCTAGAGCGCAGGTCGCTCCTGTATCCCTACGGGGCAGAGGTCAGCTTGTGGGCAAAGAGCAGATAAATCCAGTACGAGGATCCACGCCACCAGCAAGAAGCTGCAAGTAGGCCGCCGTTACGGCATCGGCCCCCTGAACGTCTTGGTACTCGACCCAGCTAGTGCTCCACTCTACGTAGTTGTCCCATGCGCTGCTGACGCTGGCGTCGAGCCGTTCGGATCCCCAGTCTTTGGTTCGCTTTGCTATTTGGGTTGGGGCAAAAAAGAATTGAGGTGCTGGGGCAGGAACCTGTTGCCCCGCAGAATCTGCTGAGTGATCCCAATGGGTGCCACCTACGGTCATCGAGTGTTCAAGAAGGCCACTCAAATGGGTGTGCACGGCTAGCAGCACATCTTGGTTACCGGCTATGTCGACGTAGACCGAGGGCCTGTTCGCAATCTGATCAATCTGTTCGTAGGAATACACCTGCTCATACACATCCAAGCCCTTGGTGAACTCGAGGTTGGCCGCCGAGGTCAGTCCACAGACTTTCACCCCTCGCTCCCGCGCAAGATAGGCAACGCCGATCGCAGTCTTGCTTGAGGCGCTCGATATGACCATCTGCTCGGAACCAAACTCGGCCTGGTCAAGCAGGAAATCATCAATCAAGAAAGCCGTAAAGAACAACGGATACAACAGCATGTGCTGCTGCTCGCGGTCTGAACGGTAGATGGGGTCAGCAACACAGCGGGTGTAACGGCTGTAGGCAGACGCAAGAGCAGTTCGATGAGGAGAGATATCGGTGATACCTCGTTCATCAGCGCGCCCAGGGAGGATGATCAACTCAGAAGACATCGGAAAATACCCATAGAAAAGTTCGCCGACTACTGCATCCGCAGACCTGCTCTCGACTACTTCACCAAACCCCCAGACTGGAATACGGCCCCAGTCAGCAGCGTCAGATTTGCTCACCGGGAAGAACTCCCAGTAGCTCAACATGTCTCCGAAAACCGCATACGTGATGTTGTTTGATGACAGGGCAAAGGCCTTAACTCGCAGGCGAACTTGGCCTTCTTCAAGGGGGCGATCCTGTGCTGGCTCGACTCGTACCTGCGACAGATTTTGCTTGGCAACTTCGATGTTCATCTCTGGTCCTGTCATGTTGCAAAGTTCAGATAAGCCATCAGCCTATGTGCCACTCCAACACCTGAAAGTCCCCTAGGCCTGCAGGGTCAAGTAACGCTTCTGCCTCGATGACTCGACTGCGGCCTCGCACTGCTTCCAAACTTCCCTCGCTGGCACCTTCGCTCCAGATCTGGCGACCAACCTCGACAAGACGGTCAATCCCCCACTGCGACAACCAGTCTGCTTGTCTTAAGGACTGCAGACCCGGAGCTACTCGTTGCAGTTGATCTAGAGCAACCTCGCAGGTGATGTCTTGGCTACCCGGGGCGTGCAGCGGGTGCTGGCCGCGCTTGTGTGCCTGATAGGTGCGCAACCACTCAGCACTCGAGCGCTCTGACAAACCAGCGGAATCTGCGCAGTAGTCAACTACCAGAACAGAACCCTTCTGCAGGAGCGACAGGGCCCGATAGAGCCAGTCTGCTGCCTGAGTCTGCAAAGGTATCCGTGCCCCCAGCAGCGCGTGTGGAAGCAGTTCATTTGCTAGGCGGTCAGTTACTGGATCCGCTGGCACGAGTAACTCCGATAACTCGCCATCTTGAACAGTGACTCGGAGTTCCAACCAGCCTGCGTGTCCGCGCTCAAGGATTCGAACTGGCAGGTTGTCGAGTAGTTCATTCGCAATCACCACCCCAACCACTGATTCCGCTGGCAGATCAGCAAGCGAACAGAACAAGGGACCTGCACCCTGATCAACTGTGAGTAGGGCTTGGTCCTCGTCTGTCGCCGGTCCAAAGACCTCATAAGGCTGCACCAAGGGTAGGTAGTCCCCCTGACGCTCTCTGAGTGCCTCAGACCGCTCGACGAGCACGTAGCGCAAAGCAGGAGCACATACAGGCTGAGCAGCACGGACTGCGATGGCGAGAGCACCTCGGCCTGCAGCAGCTTCGACCACAACAAACGGATCGGGGCATCCAAGTTCTTGCCATCGTGCGTCAAGAAACTCTGCCAAGACCGCACCGAATAGCGGGCCTACCTCGGGGCTCGTCAGAAAGTCCGCTCCAGCACGGCCGGCTCCTCCACCGCTAGAAAAGAATCCGCCCGAGGGGTGGTAGAGGGCAAGCTCCATGAACTCATCAAAGCGAATCGAACCATTTCGAGAAATCCTCTCGAGTAGGTCTTCAATGAGCGGCTTCGGTTGTTCGACCACTAGGTGGCCCTAGCGGCCGAGGGCTGCAGCTACTGGACTGAAATCGCTGATGTTGGTGAGGAGCCCAGGCAACACGCCGAACAATACGGTTGCAACCACTGCGATTCCCATTGCACCTATCAAGGTGAACGGAATCTTGACTGGGGTGGTGTCTCCATCTGGGGCTTCATCAAACCACATGGTCTTAGCCACGTTCAGGTAGTAGTAAGCAGCCACAACGGTGTTGATGGCCATGATGATTGCCAGTGCGTAGCCAAGCGCTGTGTTTCCACCGATCAGGGCCTGCCAGACGCCGAACTTGGCATACCAGCCACCGAAAGGTGGGATTCCTGCGAGTGATGCCAAGAAGATGGTCATCACTACGGTGAGCCCAGGCATATAACTGAACAGGCCACCTAGGGACGTGATTTCGGCCGAGCGAGTCTTGCGAGTGATGGCAATGATGACGGCGAAGGCGCCCAAGTTCATGGCCGCATAAATCACTAGATAGATCACGATTGAGGACAAAGCCTGCTCTCGATTGGTCTCGATCACAGCGAATGGAGCCAACATGAACCCAGCTTGGGCTATACCCGAGTATGCCAACATGCGAACCACGTTGGTCTGCTTGAGCGCAATCAGGTTGCCCACTGTCATAGAGAGAATCGCCAGTACTGCAAACACGGGCTGGATAATGTCGGGACGAGCAGCGAAGCAGTAAAAGACGATCTGGATGAGCGCAACAAACCCGGCAGTCTTTGACGCAACGGCCAAGAAGGCTGTTACAGGAGTGGGCGCACCCTCGTATGTATCTGGAGCCCATGTATGGAAGGGCACTGCCGATACCTTGAATGCAAAGCCGATGATCACAAAAATCATGGCCAGAGTCACAATCGGGGCGCCGCGCCCATCACCGATTCGCACCAGGTTTTCGGCAATGACATCGAGGCGAGTTGAGCGACCGACGCCGTACATCAGCGACATGCCGTACAGCAGCACTGCTGAAGCGAATACACCCATCAGGTAGTACTTCAGTCCAGCCTCGTTCGACTTCTCGTCACCCTTGCGCCAAGCCGCGAGCATGTACGCCGGGATAGAGAGCAGTTCGAGCGCAACAAAGATCATGAGCAGATCGCGAGCCGAGCACATCACCAGCATGCCCAAGACAGCCGCCACAATCAGGGAGTAGTACTCGCTCTCCCAGTAGTCGCCGTCTGCAACATAGTTCGTGGACATCAGCACGACGATGTAGGCCGAGACTAAGAACAGCGCCTTGAGTACCAAGGACATGGAATCAACAACGTAGGAACCACCAAAGAGCACCCTTGTGCTGCCGTCTATGGCCAAGGTAATGACGGGGATCAGAGCTCCGAGCAATACCAAACTTGCCAGCGTGGGCATGAACGGCTTGGCCTTGTCCAACTTGATTGAGTCCAGCAGGATCAGAACCAAGCTTCCTACCAGAATCACCATTTCGGGCGCGATGGCATGCCAGTCAATGGTCGGCGACATGAAGTTCGCCTCTGGAAGGAGTTGCAGGAGTATGGCGATCACGGAGGATCAGCCCCCGACCGTTCGGGCAATGACTTCAACAGCAGGGCCAGCGACATTAAAGATCAGGCCTGGGAAGAACCCGAGAATCACAATGCCAGCCAGAATTGGAGACCATGCCAACCACTCAAACTTGTTCACGTCGGTGATGTTGGGGTCATTTTCAAACTCTTCGCTTGGAGTCCCAAACGCAGTGCGCTGATACAGCCAGAGCAGGTAGCCAGCAGCCAACACTGTGCCAACAGCGGCCAGCACCATGAGAGTGCGGAACAGCGCCACGTTCAGACCGACTGCAGGGTCATAAGCAGAAAGGATTGCTGGGAACTCGCCCCAGAAACCGGCCAGACCAGGAAGGCCGAGTGAAGCCATGGTGGCGAAACCTAGAATCCAGCCCATCTTGGGCGCCGAGATGAGCAGTCCGCCGAGGCGCTTGATGTCGAGCGTGTGGTACCGCTCCTTGACCGAGCCGGCCACGAAGAACAACAGCCCAGTGATCAGGCCGTGAGCAACCATGCCGAACACGGCGGCGTTCAAACCAAAGGCAGTCAGGGTAGAGATTCCCAACATGGTGTAGCCCATATGGGACACCGAAGAGAATGCAATGAGCCGCTTCATATCTGTCTGGGCCAGACAGCCAAGGGCACCGTAGATGATGCCAATCACGGCCAAGATGCCAATGACTGGGGCCCAAGCGCGAGCCGCAACGGGGATAATTGGAATAGCGATTCGGATGAATCCGTAGGTACCCAACTTGAGCAAGACCGCTGCAAGGATGACCGAGCCCTGCGTGGGGGCTTGGGTGTGAGCATCGGGCAACCAGGTATGGAACGGGAACATTGGCACCTTGATGCCGAAGCCCAAGAACATGCCACCAAAGATGACAATGGCAGTGGTCTTGGCAATACCTGCGGCGCCCGAATAGGTGAGCGCCTGCATTCCAAAGCTGTGAAGCGGATCCCCCGCTTGCATATCTGCGTAACTTCCACCTAGGGCTCGAAGTTGTTCAAGTGCGATTCCAGTAGGAGCCTTCGCTAGGAAGTACAGCGCTACGAAAGCCACGATCATGAACGCTGATCCAAAGAGGGTGTACAAGAAGAACTTGATCGAGGCATAGCGGCGTTGCTCGCCACCCCAGACCCCGATCAGGAAGTACATCGGCAGCAGCGTGACCTCGAAGAACACGAAGAACAGAATCAGGTCCTGCGCAAGGAACGATCCGATCATCGCTGTCTCAAGAATCAGCATCAGCGTGAAAAAGGCTTTGGGGTTGCCAGGATTTGGCACATGCTGCCAGCTGTAGATCACTACCAACGGAACAATGAACAAAGTCAGTGCCAACAGCGGCAACGAGAGCCCGTCAAGGCCCAGAATAAAGTTGCTGTTAATCAGCTCAATCCAGTTCTTGTTGACCATGAACTGCAGGTGTTCTGAATCGCCGTAGTCAAAGTTGAGCATCAACAAGATGCCCATGGCGGCCGCTGCTAACGGAGCACCCAGCGCCACAAGTTTGATGGCACCCTCCGATTGTTTGGGTATGGCCATCATCACTAACGCCCCTGCCAACGGCAAGAAAATAGTGAGGACAAGACCCCAGTCGTTCAAGAAATTCATCATCGGATTCGGCTCTCCCTGTCGTTCATCAGCCGATTACCACCACGAACACGCCGGCCAAAATTGCTACAGCGGCGAAGAACAGTGCTGCGTACTGCTGGATCCGTCCGGTCTGAGTGAGACGCAGCATTGCGCCGACACCACTCGCAGATGACCCGGCACCATTAACGGCGCCGTCGACGACCTTTTGGTCGACGTTCTTATAGACCCAATTGCCCGAGCCAACTGCAGTCTTTCCGACCAGGTTCACGAGGCCATCAATGACGTTGGCGCTGAACCAGTTGGCTGCCCGGGCGAGCGGGCCTTTCACAAATCCCACGATGACTGTGGTGTACAGCCAATCGAAGTAGTACTTGTTGACGAGAATGTTCTTGAAGAACGCTGCGACCTTGTTGCGCTCCGCCAACCCATGCAGACCAGCGAAGGCGTTCTTAAAGAAGTACAAGTAGGCCAAACCAATGCCTGCGAGTCCAACCGCAACAGAAACCAATGCCAGTACCGGATTGAAACCGGCATGCGTAATTGCGGGGAAGTAGAGCCCCACCGGTTCTACATAATGCTCAAATCGAGTCTGTGTGCCTTCGGGCAAGAAATCGAAAGCAGCGGGAAGGTTGACAATGCCTGCAATGGCTCCAAGGGAAGCCAAGATGATGAGCGGGGTCGTAATTCTTGGCCCGGACTCATGGGGGGTTCCATGGCCGCGGTACTCGCCGTAGAAGGCGTACCAAATCGTTCGGGTCATGTAGGCAGCAGTGCAGAACGCTGCGAGAAGCAGCATGATCAACATCACGTGGTACTCACCATTGGCACCTTCGGTACCGGGGAAGGATCCAGTGCCAGCCAGGATCTCGTCTTTCGACCAGAAGCCGGACAGCGGGAAGACGCCGGCTAGCGCAGCCGTTGCAACGAGATAGGTCCAAAAGGTCTTGGGCATGATCTTTCGGAGTCCGCCCATGTCATCGACCATGTTGAAGCTGTGGTGACAAGCGTGGCTGAGCGAGCCAGCGCCGAGAAATAGGCAGGCCTTAAAGAATGCGTGGGTGAACAGGTGGAACAGTGCTGCAGTCCAAGCACCGACGCCCAATGCCGTGACCATAAACCCAAGCTGCGAGACCGTGGAGTAGGCCAACACCTTCTTGATGTCCTTCTGTACGAAGGCCAACATGGCGCCAAAGAGTGCCGTGATTGCCCCGATCATGGACAGCGCGTTGACCGAGGATCCAGAGATGGACAGGCCCTCAAAGAACACGGGGTACAGACGAGCCACCATGTACACACCCGCAACCACCATGGTGGCGGCGTGAATAAGCGCAGAGACTGGGGTCGGGCCAGCCATGGCATCGGGAAGCCAGGTATGCAGGATGAACTGCCCGGACTTGGACATGACCGCCGTGATGAGGCACAACGAACCAATCAGCAGCAAGTTGTGAGAAATTCCACCCTCATTGGCCAAGATGTTGAGGTCCAGAATCGAGAACGACTTGCCCGCAGCGAAGTACAACACGATGACGCCCACCAGCAAACCAATATCGCCCACACGGTTCGTCAGGAACGCCTTGAGCGCAGCATCAGAGTTCGGCTTTTCTTCCCACCAATGGCCGATCAACGCAAAGGAGCAGACTCCAACCAACTCCCAGCCAACAATCATCTGCAGGGTGTTCTCGCTGAGCACGAAGAACAACATGGAGGCAGTGAACAAACTGAGGAATGCGAAGTAGTGCGTGTACCGACGATCCCCGTGCACGTAATCCGTGCTGAATACGTGCACCAACAGCGAGATCAGCGTCACGACAATGAGCAACAGAACGGACTGGCCGTCCACCAGCGTGCCAATCGAAATAGTCTGGTCACCATTCTCGAACCAGTTCACACAAGAGACCACTGGCCGCGTCGCAACTTCTTCGTGGCCACCCTTCTCTTCAGCGGCGGGCTCGGAGGCTGCGGTTTTGCCCTCTACGTGTTCGACGCCCTCGCCGACAGCTGCAGCTTCAGCGGCCACGCTTGAACAACTCGGATCTACGTTGGCTAGTGCAGCACCTTCTGCAGCAGGCCCATGACCTTCAGGGTTGTCGTTACTCCAAGCAATCCAGTTGCCGCCTGTGAGCAGAGCAAGCACAAAAGCCGCCCCTACAAAGACAATTCCGATCTCTGCACCCTTCTTGGGCATCTTTTTGCCAAAGAACAAGATGAGCAGGAAGGACAGCGCCATGAGCGCCGGGATAATCCAGACATGCGTGAAGAACCACATACCGTTCAGCCCTTCATCTCGTCGAGCTCGTCGATATCAACTGAGCGTTGGTTCCGATAGATCAGCAACACGATGGCCAAGCCCACGCCTACCTCGGCTGCGGCAATGGCAATCGTGAACAAGGCAAACACCTGACCGGCTATTCCCCAGTAGGTACTAAAGACAATCAAGTTGATATTGACGGCGTTGAGCACAAGCTCAATCGACATCAACACCAGCACGCCATTCTTACGAACGATGACGCCATAGACACCAATGGTGAACAAGATCGCAGACAGCAAAAGGAATTGATTCAGCAGCATGATTCGGTGTCCTCCCCTCAGTCCCGGCGAGCCAGGACGATGGCCCCAATCAGGGCGGCGAGTAGGAGCAGGGACAGCATCTCAAATGGAATCAAGTACTGCCCAAAAATGGCATCCGAAACGGCTTGGGTGCGGCCGTTGGTATTTGGTCCAGCAACACCCTCGTAAGCAGCGAAGGTGAGTTCGGAACGACCAAAGGATTCAATCAGCGCGTAGGAAAGAACGGCTAGCAGCGCCACCCCAACCCCAATGCCGATCTTCTTTTGATTGTTATCCAAATCATCAGAGACACCGAGTGGCGCCCGGGTCAACATCACACCGAAGAGGAACAGCACGATGACAGCGCCGAGGTACACCAAGAACTGGGTAACTGCCACAAACTCGGCCTGGAGGAGTATGTAATTCAGTCCTACTCCGCCGAGCACGACCACCAACCAGAGGGCTGCGTGCACGATGTTCTTGGTAGTTACAACGCGGATAGCTGCGAAAATCATCACCACTGCCTGCACGGCAAATACCACATTCGCCGGAACGTCGAACGTGGTCTCCGGCGTCACAAGCGGGACAACCTCAGCAATGATCAGCGCAGCGGAGTTCATCGCGGCACCTTCTTCACTTTTACCTCGGAGCCTGCTTCGAGAGGTTCAAAATCTGGAACCGTTTCCATCCATTCATCAAGTCGGGACTTGTCATGAAGGAGGTCCTGAATGCGCACCTCGGAGTACTCATATTCGGGGGACCAGAACAGGGCTTCGAAGGGGCAGACCTCTACGCAGATCCCGCAATACATGCAGAGCGAATAATCAATATCAAAGCGATCAAGGGCATTGACCGAGCGAGGCTTCCCGCCTTCTCGCCGCGGTGGAGCGAGTGTCTTGTGCGCCTCGATATAGATACACCAATCCGGGCATTCGCGAGCGCAGAGCATGCACGAGGTGCAGTTCTCTTCCTTCAGCGCAATCACGCCACGGGCACGAGCAACGGGTTCTTCTTTTTCGTGGGGATACTGCACAGTTGCAGCACCCTTGGCCGGCGAAGGCGGACGTAGTAGCCCATCAGGAAACATAGTTTCCACAGCTGTCTTCATGGTGATTCCAAGACCTTTGACAATCCCTGGAACTTTGGGCTTGTTTGCCATTAGAACACCACCTTCATGACACCGGTTACCACGATATTTGCCAAGGCCAAAGGAATGAGAACCTTCCAAGCAAGCTTCTGCAACTGGTCCTCACGAAAGCGAGGAAGGCTGAAGCGAACCCAGAACACTACGCCCACTAGGAGCACTGCCTTGGTAGAGATCATGATCGGCCCGATTGCATTCATGGCGCCGTCAGAGATTCCCCAAGCACCGGGCAATTGCCATCCACCTAGGAACAGAGTCGAGGCCACTGCTGCGAACGCCACTGCAGTTGCAAACTCGGCAATGAAATACACCAAGAACCGAATTCCGGTGTATTCCACCTGATAACCAGCGACAAGTTCAGACTCGGCGATGGGCATATCGAAGGGGGTCTGGGTCAGCTCAGCCTGCACCGCAATTAAGAAGATGGTGAAGCCAACAATCTGAGTCAGGATGTAGGGATTTCCAATACCCGTCCAACCAAAAATGGCGCCGTCAGACTGCGCTGCGACGATGTCTTGCAAGTTCAGGCTGCCAGCAGAAATGACTACGCCGACTACAGCAAGGATCAAGGGAAGTTCATACGCAATGAGCTGCCCGCCTGCTCGAAGTGCACCCATGAGCGCATACTTATTGGCCGAGGCCCAGCCAGCCATCAGAATGCCAATCACCGACAGTGACGACATCGCTAGGACGAAGTAAATGCCAGTCCCAAGGTCAGCCACTACTGCGTTCGGGCCTGCGGGAATGACCACGAACATCAAGAACGTTGAGGCCAACACCACTGCAGGAGCAATTCCAAAGATGAACTTGTCCGAGTCCTCGGTGAAGATATCTTCCTTCTGCAGCCACTTACCGACCTCTGCGAGCAACTGCATCGAGCCATACGGCCCAGCCTCCATCGGGCCTAGCCTGCTCTGCATAAAGCTCACGAACTTGAACAAGTACAGATACACCGCGCCGCCGGTCAGCAGCAGCAGAGCAACGAGTCCCAACAGGACGCGAATCGTCGTCTCTTGCCAGTAGGCAAGTTCGAGTCCCAAGATCGGATGCAGGACTGCCTGGGTCATCGGTCGATGTCTCCCAGGATGAAATAGAGCGACGCCAAGATAGTGATGATGTCGGGAACATACACGCCGCGCAAAAGCCACGGGGTAATCGAGACGTTGTTAAAGCTGGCAGAACGAATCTTGACTCTGAACGGAGTGAGTTCGCCCTTTGAGACAACGTAGAAACCCATCTCTCCGAGCGGGTTCTCTGTGGCCACATAGGCTTCACCAGCAGGCACCTTGATAATGCGCGGAACCTTGGCCATGATCGGCCCGCCGGGCACACCATCACAGATCTGATCGATCATCTTGGTCGACTCACGAACCTCTTGCAGACGCACCCAGAACCGAGCGAACGAATCGCCATCGGGATGCGTCCAGACCTTCCAGTCAAGCTCCGGGTAGACAAAACCAAATGGCGCGTCGCGACGCAGATCCCAGTCAATGCCTGATGCTCGAGCATTCGCACCCGAGAGTCCGTACTGCATTGCAACGTCTGTTGGAATGACACCAATGCCGCGAGTTCGACTGGCAAAGATCTCTGCGTTCATGAAGAGACCCTCGATCTCATCGCAGAACGAACGCACTTTGTTCATGACGTTCTTGGTCTCTACCAACCAGCCCTTGGGAAGGTCGTCCTTCAGGCCGCCGATGCGGTCAAAGTTCGGATGGAAACGTCCGCCCGTCACAGCCTCAATCTGATCAAGCACAAACTCTCTATCGCGGAAAGCATAAAAGGCCGGAGTTACTGCTCCGAGCTGCACGCCCATATCGCCCAGGAACAGAATCAGGTTTGCAACCCGAGACATCTCAAAGAGCAGGGTACGAATCCACTGAGCCCGAGGCGGTGCTTCAATGCCCATGAGTTGCTCAGAGGCCAAGATGAAGGGCACCTCGTTTGCAAAGCTGCCTAGCCAATCAATGCGATTCACTAAGGCCGTAATCTGCGGGTAGGTACGAACCTCGGTGAGCTTCTCGTACCCGCGGTGCATGTAGCCCGCTATTGGCTCCGCAGCCACGACTTGCTCGCCATCTAGCTTGGCAACAATTCTGAGCGTGCCGTGAGTAGCCGGGTGCTGAGGACCCATGTTCAGGATCATGCCCTCTGTCTCGAGCTCAACGTTGACCCGAGCATCAGCGGCCTTCGCCGCGATGTACTGCAATTTTTGCCGGTCAGTTATCGCAGTCATGCGTCTGCCCCTTCGGCTGGGCCAATTTCTTCTGGGCCAGTTCCCTCTGGGCCAGTTTCTTCGGCTGCATCAGAGTCACTTGTTGGCATTTGTTCAACGTCCACAATTCCAGGCCAAGGCTTGACGTGGCGCGCAAGAAGTGGGAAGTCCTTCCGTAGCGGATGGCCCTCGAATCCCGTTGGCAAATACATGTTTCGCAGAGCAGGGTGGCCCGTAAAGTCGATCCCGAACATCTCATGGGCCTCGCGCTCGTGCCAGTCTGCACCTGCGTACACCTTGGTCCACGTGCTGAGTGCCAAGGTGTCATCGGGTACATCAACTTTGAGTGTGACTCCCCAGTTACTGCCCTGCTCGCCGATATGAGCAACTCTGGCAAAGACTTGGAATCGAGTCTCGCCTCCGGCGAATCCATGTTCAAAGCCCTGATCTGGTTCCGACTCGGTTGAGGATTGTGCCGCATCTGGCTCTTCTGCCGCGGCGGCAGCTACCTCGAGAAGGCGGTCCACCTCTGAATCCATAGAACGACCAAACGGAGATGGCATCCAGTCAATAGCTGACAAGAAACCGAAGTACCGGGCCTGCAACTGGTTGCGTGCTACCTCGCCCGCTTCATGCCACGCATCTGCGGACACTCGAATCCAGAGGTCCTTATCAACCACGATGTGGGAATCGACCACTGCATCGCCGAGTGCCTCGACAAATCTTCCAAGCAGCGCTTCGCGAGCCTCATCTACGGGGCCTTCGGGCTCCACTAGTTCAACTTCGGCAGCTTCACTGTTTTCTATGGGAGTTTCGCTTTGGTCAGGCATGGGTGCTCACTCGACCACGAGTGGCGCACCGCGCCAGCGCTCGGCCATGTCTTCATGCAGGATGCGCTCCTGCAACATGACAACTCCTTCAAGCAGCGCCTCTGGGCGCGGCGGGCATCCGGGAACGTAGACGTCGACAGGAATGATCTGATCTACGCCCTTGGTGACGGAGTAACTATCCCAGTAGGGCCCGCCGCAGTTAGCGCAGGATCCCATCGAGATCACGTACTTCGGATCGGGCATTTGCTCGTAGAGCCGACGAATCGAGGGTGCCATCTTGTCTGTCACGGTGCCAGAGATAACCACCAAGTCTGTCTGACGCGGTCCCGCAGGCAGCGGAATGACACCCAAACGCATGACGTCATACCTGGGGGAAGCAAAAGCGGCGCCCATCTCGATGGCACAGCAGGCAAGGCCCCACTGGTATACCCAGATTGAGTATTTGCGCGACATGTTCAGCAGCGTGGTCAGCGGCTTTGGCATTTTTCCGCTCTCGACGAGTCCTAGGCCCATTTAAGAACTCCCTTACGCCAGGCGTACACCAGCCCAAGCAGTAGAACTCCGATGAAGACGAACATTTCGATAAGACCGAAATAGCCATAGGCCTCGAGGCGAGTAGCCCACGGGAAGATGAAGACTGCTTCAACGTCGAACATTACGAATAGCAGCGCAAAGATGTAGTAGCGAACCTGACTCTGCGACCACATCGTGCCCACTGGGTCAACACCAGACTCATAGGTCTTGTACTTACCGGCCTGTGGTCGGTTCGGGCGCAGTGCCCACGAGATCAGCAGGAGAAGACCAAACAGCAAAAAGCTGAGGCCCACGAAGATCCCGACGGTGAGATAGGAGCGGAGGAAGTCGCTAAGCGGATTCGCCATCGGCTGGGAGACTACTCAGGACCGCGACCCGAGGCCAAAGCAGAGACCCCAAAAATTGCAAATATTTGTTCGCACCGCCTTGGCGAAACCGCAAAACGCAGCTTTCGCAGTAGATTCAGACAACTAGCTCAGAGAATTCCGAGCAGGATTCGGCAGGTGCCGAAAAGCGCAAAACAAGGGGTGGCCACATATATGTCAGCAAATGAAATTCGTTTTTCTGCCCCCGACATTGGCCGTGCCGAAGTAGAAGCCGCTGAGCGGGCGCTGTTAAGTGGCTGGATCACCACTGGCGAGGAATGCAAATCTCTCGAGGCTGAGCTAGCTGAATACCTCGGCGTTGAGCACGTCATTGCAATGTCTTCGTGCACAGCGGCCCTCGAGATTGCCGCCGCTCATCTCGGCCTGCCAGAAGGATCCCGCATCGGGGTCCCGACCTGGACCTTCGTCTCGACTGCAATTGCTCCGTTTCATCGCGGCCTGCGGCCAGTTCCGCTCGACATCGAATCGGACACGTTCAACCTGTCCCCGACAGCGCTTGCAGCCGCCCTTGAGGACGGTGGTCTGGATGCCGTGATTGGGGTGCATTTCTCTGGCACTCCACTCTCGAAGCAAATACATCAGCTGTGCGCCGATGCAGGCGTCCCTCTGATAGAGGACGCAGCTCACGCTCTTGGCGCACAAGACGAGCGGGGCATGATCGGTGGCAAAGGTACCGCCGGCTGCTGTTTCTCCTTCTACGCCACAAAGAACCTGACTTCTGCAGAAGGTGGCGCGCTAGCAACTGATGACCCAGAGCTTGCAGCTTTCGCTCAGTCATTTCGCCTCCACGGCCTGAGTCGAGATGCTTGGGCGCGCTACACGCCCGGGGCGAAGACAGAGGGATATGACATTTTGGGAGACGGCCTGAAAGCCAATCTGCCGGACGTACTCGCTGCCATTGCTCGAGCCCAACTTGTTCGCTTCTCTGACCTTCAGGCCCGCCGACGGGAGTTAGCTCTGCAATACCGTGAACAACTCGGCAGCATTGAGGGTTTGCAGATTGTGCCAAAGGAGCTTCCCGAAGGTGGGGCCGATCACCTGATGGTTGTTCTGCTTCCAGAAGGGGAGGATCGATCACTGGTTCAGAAGCAACTCTCGGCAGAGTCCATTGGATCAAGCGTGCATTTCCGACCCCTTCATACCTTTAATTGGTTTGCAGATAACGGCTTGACATCTGGCCCCGGCGGAACCCCTGTTGCCGACACATACGCAGATCGAGCACTGAGCCTGCCGTTTCACACGATGCTCAGTTCTTCAGACGTGGAGCGAGTGTGTTCCGTGCTGAGCCGCGCCCTAACAACTTGAGGTGAGGAGTCCAATGTCGACATGGCTCTCGTTCCGTCTCATCGTTGACCGTATTCTCGGAGCGATTCTTGCAGTGCTAACGGCACCCCTCGTGGGGGTACTCGCTGTTCTGGTGCGTCGCCATGATGGAGACGCACCGCTGATCACCGTCCCACGAGTCGGAGTAGACGGCCAAACCTTTGGCATGTGGAAAATCCGCTCCATGCGAGTGGACACAGCCGATGGACACGCATCCGGCCTTGCGCTCACCAGCACAAACGATCAGCGAATCACCCCAATTGGTGCTCGCATGCGTTCGCTGCACCTTGATGAATTACCACAGCTGTACAACGTTGCACTGGGCCAAATGTGCTTGCTGGGACCACGCCCCGAAGCCCCCGCCTTTGTAGACCTAGAGAATCCAGTCTGGCGGCAGGTGCTCACCGCCCCACCGGGAATTGCCGGCCCCACCCAACTGATTGTGGGCGATTGGGAGCGGAGTGAAATCGACAAAGACAACAACGGCGACGCGTACCAGCGAGTAGTTGTCCCTGTGAAGTTAGCGATCGATCGCTGGTATCTCATGAACGCCTCTCCGCGTCTCGACCTGTTGGTGCTGACCAGCTTGATTCGACATGTGTTGCCCGGTGGCGAGTCCAAGCGGCTACAAGAAGTAGTCGCGGCGTCAGTTCCCGAATCCTCCCTGCCAATTTTGAGCCACCCCTGATGAGCGTCTTCAGACTGCTCTGCATGTGCACGGCAAACCAGTGCCGCTCACCAATGGCAGAAGTCATCGCTGCGAATCAGCTTACGGAGCGCGGCGTTGACGCTGTGGTGGTCTCTTCTGGCATGCTTGAGGGAGGCAAGCCCGCTACGAGCGGCTCGGTCAACACCATGCGCACTCGTGGGTTTGACCTGAGCATGCACCAGAGCAGGCAGATAGACCCAGACACCATCGGCGCAGCAGATCTGATCCTGACCATGGAACGCCGGCACCTGACTGCTATTGCCGAGCTTGATGTTGACGCTGTGGTCAAGTCGTTCCCACTCAAGGAACTCGCAGAGCTTGCTCCAATCGTTGGGTGGCGGTCGACCACAGTTTCGGTGAGCGACTGGGTCCGCCAAGCGAACGCTCTGCGGCTGCCCGGTTCAGTGCTATCTCGGGAAACGCAGTTCGACGTGGCCGACCCCATGGGAGGGTCGAAGCGCAACTATGCCAAAGCCGCTGATGAAATCAGCGAGCTCCTCGAGACAGTGTTTCGATTTCTGTTTCCGGTTCGCTAGGCAGTCTCGGGCACCCGAGAATCTCTGCAAACACGAACACCGAAACCATGCCGAGCAGGCAACAGGTCAGCACCGCCACAATGAAGCTCAACAGGGAATGGCTCGGATTCGAGGTAGGGTTTTGTAGAAAGAAAAGCATGACCACGGCGCCAAGTGACACAAGGCCCGCTACTCGAAAAGGCCGCAGCAACACTCTTTGAACTGGCACTGCCAGGTTCTGCTCGAGCCACCCTGGGTTGCCAACCGAGTTCGCAGAATCCTCAAACAGCAATAGCCGAGTTGCCGTGGTGATGGATGCAACGACAACAGCAAGAGCCATGCCAGCTACTACGTCACTAGATCTGTGCCACCCCGATCCAATGAGGGCCGTCATATAGATCGCAGCGAGCACTGCCGCCACTGGAGCAAGAAAGACTCGAATCGATGCCTGACAAGCAGATACTGCGGCTAGGAGGACAGCCATGACGGCTGCTGTGTGGCCACTCGGGAGCGTGTTGCGCGAACTTGAATAGGCAAGTTCAACAAGCTCGGGTCGAATCAAGGCACCCTTCAGCAAGCGAGCGAATACCACCGTGAGTGCGACTGAAATTAGCGCTACGACCCCGGTGCGCCACCACCCCCGGCGAACGGTGTCCGCTGCTATCCATACACACCCCAACAGCACTGACGGGACTGTCAGAATGTGCACCAAAAAGGTCGCTAAGCGTCGGACAGGGAGTCGGGTGGCTTTGCGGCCTTCAAAGGCAATGTCGTCAAATCGTTGCCCTGGAGCCGTGCGCAGAAAAACCAAATACAAACAAAAGAGCACAGCGGTTGCAATCAACCCAAGCAACAGCAGCTGCAGAGCCTGGCGGTGCCGCGTCAGCATGAATTTCTCAGCATGAATTTCTCAGCATGAATT
>WLLG01000001.1 GCA_009700815.1 Actinomycetota bacterium | reverse complement strand
TCCGGATGGCACCAATCCATCATCACTTCGAACTGGTTGGCTGGCCAGAGACCACGGTGATCGTGCGTTTTTGGATGCTGACGGCTGCATGCACAGCGCTCGGCCTAGGGCTGTTCTATCGGGAGTTCATTCGCTCCGGAGGTCTGGGGTGAGCCAGCGGACTTCCGGATCGCGGACTACAGGATCGCGGACTTCCGGATCGCGGACTTCAGGATCGCGGACTTCAGGATCGCGGACTTCGAGTCGAACGCGCTCAGGGGCATCCTCGGGACGCAAGTTGCGTGCTGTAGAGGTCGAGGTCGTTCAGGTTGGTCCAAAGCCAGAGCATCTGTTGTTAGGAGCGACGGGCCTGCTGTGTCTGCTCGGCATTGTCATGGTGTATTCGGCCTCTTCAGTAGCTTCGGTACAGAAGGACAATCCCAACTGGAGTACTGGGGTTCGTCAGTTGGTTTGGATGGTGCTTGGCCTGGCCTTAGGGGTAGTTGCGTCGAGAATTCCCCTTACGTTCTGGCGTGACCGAATTGCCCCCGTGATGATCTTGGTCGCTCTCGGCCTGCAAGCGATTCTGGCGCTCGATATTGCGCTTGGCGCTGTTGGTGGGCCCCATCTTCCATTTGCCCTGACCAAAAATGGTGCAACGCGATGGCTGGGCACGGAGGCATTTCAGGTACAGCCTTCTGACTTTGCCAAGCTCGCGTTGATCCTGTGGTTGGCGCGACTCTTGGACAAGCGAAGCAGAGAGATCGGATCGCGGGAACTGCTCCACCCGATCTTTGCCGTTACCGGAGCGTTGGCATTGATGGTGCTGCTCGGCGATGACCTAGGAACCACCCTGCTGCTCGGCGTGATCGTGATTGTCATGTTGTTCCTAGCCGGAGCGCCCCTTCGACAAGTGGGAGGAATCGCAGCAGCCGCAGCCTCTGCAGCTGCGCTGGTGATTCTGGTATTTGGTGGATTCCGTGTGCAGAGAATCGCCGCATATTTCAACCCTTCCGGCCACGAGACCACCGGCGGGTATCAACTGCTCCAGTCGCAAATCGGGTTTGCCTCGGGTGGGCTGTTCGGTAGCGGGCCGGGAAACTCCAGGGCAAAGTGGGGGTACCTGCCCGAGGCGGACACGGACTTCATTCTTGCCATCATCGGTGAGGAGCTGGGCCTATTGGGCAGCTTGTTAGTCCTCGGGGCATTTGTTGTATTCATGTTTGCGGGAATCAGGATTGCACTGCGTAGTCGGAGCCAATTTGGGCGGCTCGTGGCCATTGGAATCACTACCTGGATTGGCGTGCAGGCAATGATCAATATCATGGTCACCGTAGGTGCATTGCCAACGAAAGGTATTACGTTGCCGTTCGTCTCTTATGGGGGGTCCTCACTGATGATGTGCATGCTCTCGGTGGGTGTGATGGTTTCTGTAGCTCGGGACAGTTAATGGCAGGTTCGGCCAACTCCTCTGCATCTGCGAGGCCTACTTGGGCAGTGATTGCTGGCGGTGGAACTGCGGGCCATGTTGTTCCTGGGATTGCCGTAGCTAAGGCACTCGTTGAGCGAGGCCATGCACCCGACTCGCTGCATTTCGTGGGTGCCGAGCGTGGTATCGAGGCATCACTGGTGCCCGAGTCCGGATTTGAAATCACGCTGCTGCCAGGACGTGGCATCCAACGCAAGTTAACGCTCGAAAATATTGCTGCGATTTGGGGCATTACTCAGGCAGTGATGCAGTCAATCTTTTTGATCCGAAAGCGGCGCCCCGCAGTCGTGTTAGCCCTCGGCGGGTTTGCAAGCGTTGCTTGTTCTCTAGCAGCGATTCTTTGGCGAGTGCCGCTGATAGTCGCCGATCAAAATGCCAGGGCCGGGGCTTCAAATCGTCTAGTAGCACGGTGGGCCAAAGCTTGTGCCGTTCCATTTAAAGAAACCGATCTGCCTCGGGCAGTAGTGACCGGAAACCCCGTGCGTGAGGAAATGCTGCAAGTAGGCGCGGACCGTCAGCAGCGCGCTGCGCGGGTGACGCTAGGACTTCCAACCGATAGGACTGTGATTGTTGCTTTTGCCGGTTCTCTTGGTTCTCGCCGACTGAACGAGGCTGTCTATGGCGCTGTCAAAAAGTGGTCGGACCGGTCTGATCTCGCCATTCATCATGTGATTGGCGCACGTGATTTTGATCTCCGCCCAGAGCTTGAGCCAGCTGACCTCATCTATCAGAGCGTGCGCTACGAGGACCGCATGGACCTTGTCTTAGCTGCTGCAGACCTTGCTATTTGTAGGTCGGGTGGCACGACTGTTGCTGAACTCGCAGTGGTTGGTCTCGGTTCGATTCTGGTGCCGTTACCGATTGCAACACGTGATCATCAGACAGCAAATGCTCAGCCGCTGATGGCCGCCGGAGCGGCAGTGATGGTGGCCGATGCAGAGTTTGATGCAGATCGCTTGGTGCTCGAAACGGATGCATTGATGGCAGCCAATAGCGGAACGAGCAAGTTGGCAGAGATGGGCAGAGCAGCCGGCACCTTGGCGCACCCCGAGGCAGCAGATCGAGTAGCGGACCTTCTCGAGACATGGGCCCGTCCTCGCAAGGGAACCCAGCCGTGACAACCAAGGAGCACACCCCGAGCCTGCCTGATTTGAGCTACCCCCGGCGTATCCATGTGGTTGCCGCAGGAGGGGCTGGCATGTCTGCCTTAGCTACCATTCTGGTGCAGCAAGGCCATCAGGTGAGCGGGTCGGATCGGGTGCAAAGCGAGGCACTCCAACGGCTCAGCGATCTAGGTGTTCGAACCTGGATTGGCCACGATGCTGCGCATGTTCTGCAGAGCGAATTCTTGGTGGTATCGACTGCTGTCGACGCTGACAACGTTGAACTCCTCGAAGCGCAGCGACTTGGAATACCCATCCTTCGCCGAAGCGGTTTCCTGCCTGCGTTTGCGCAGACACAGCCGTTCATTTCGGTCTCCGGAACGCATGGTAAGACCACGACATCTTCGATGCTGGCAGTGGCGCTTCTTGGGGCGGGTGCCGATCCGAGTTTTTTGATCGGGGCAGAAGTGACCTCTCTTGGGGCGGCTGCGGCCTATCGGCCGGGTCAGCATTTTGTGCTGGAGGCTGATGAGAGTGACGGAAGCTTTTTAGCCGGTCCGAGGGCGGCGGCACTGATCACAAATATTGAGCCTGACCACCTTGAATTCTGGGGAGGCTGGGAGGAACTGCTCGATGGGTTCAACAGATTCTTGACCCAGACAAACGGCCCACGAGTGGTCTGCGCTGATGACCCCGAAGCTGCCAAACTCGGCGCCTCCTGTGGCGCAGTCAGTTACGGAACCTCACCCGAGGCCACCTACCGCATGATGAACCTGCAGTTGGGTTCTCAGAGTTGCAGCTTTAGCCTGAGTCTTCCCGAGTCCGAGCAGTTCGTTGATGTCCGTCTGGGTGTTCCGGGGCTCCATAACGCAACGAATGCTGCAGGTGCTTTAGCGCTCGTCGGCGAACTTGGCTACCCGATTGATGCAGCAGTGGAGGGCCTGCGCGGCTACACCGGAGTGTCTCGAAGATTTGAACAGCGAGGTACCGCGGCGGGCGTGCAGTTCGTTGATGACTATGCACACCTGCCCACAGAGGTGCGCGCGGCATTAGCTGCTGGTCGAAGCGGAGACTGGAACCGCGTGGTTGCAGTCTTTCAACCGCATCGCTACTCGCGCACCCAGGCGCTCTGGCAAGAGTTCGCCGATGCCTTCACGCAGGCCGATTTGTTGGTGCTGACAGATATCTACGCCGCAGGAGAAGAACCGCGAGAAGGAGTAACGGGCAGGTTGTTATTCGATGCCATCAGAGAAGCCCACCCTGAGGCTCAGGTGGTCTGGTGCTCTGACCTCTCTGAAGCTGCCACGTATTTGGGTGTTGAGCTTTCCGCTGGCGACTTGTGTTTGAGTATCGGCGCTGGCAGCGTTACAACGCTCGCTGATCTGCTTCTGCCGCTTCTACAGGCCAGGCCAGAACCATGACCACCCCTCATAGGCCTGCAGACTCTGCGAACCCGTTTGATTCTGCGCACCCGTTTGATTCCGCGTTGGCATTCTTGGGTGACCGCTTACGCGTAGATGAGCCTCTAGGTGCGCTGTGTACCTACCGGGTAGGTGGGGCAGCTGCCCGATTCGTGGTTGTCCACGACGAATCCGAACTCAGCAGGATTGCTGAGGCACTCGCACAGGCTGGAGCCTTTGTTGGAGAAGCTCCGCAGGCCGAGTTGTCAGTTCATGTCATTGGCCGCGGCTCGAATTTGTTGGTAGCCGATGCCGGTCTGCCTGGCTTAGTGCTTCAACTTGGGGATGGGTTTGCCGGGATCGAGATTCTGGATTCGCAAGCTTCCGAGTCGCACGAGTCACAGCCACCGAAACTGGGCGAACCAGATCAGCAGGGCTCGAACATTCTCCGAGCTGGAGCAATGGCAAGTCTGCCCGTCGTGGCTCGCAAATCGGTGGCTGCTGCACTGACGGGGTTTGAGTGGGCCGTGGGTGTTCCTGGCTCGATTGGTGGAGCCGTCCGAATGAACGCAGGCGGCCACGGTGCAGACATGGCTGCTTCGCTCACAGGGGTCCACGTTCTAGACCTTGAGACGGGTGAAAATAGGTGGGTGACAACAGCAGCACTTGAGTTGGGGTATCGCCACAGCTCCATCAGATCGACACAACTTGTGCTGCACGCAGAACTGCACTTGGCAAGTGGGGATCGAGCCCTTGGCGAGCAGAGACTCGCAGAGATTGTCAGTTGGCGGCGCGAGCATCAACCGGGTGGACATAACGCCGGTTCAGTCTTTAGGAATCCCCCAGGGGATTCCGCCGGACGACTTATTGAGGCGGCGAATTGTCGCGGGCTGCGAGTTGGATCGGCTGAAGTCTCGACGAAACACTCGAATTTTATTCAGACTGACTCTGCTGGTTCCGCCGACGATGTCCTAGAAGTTATGGCACAAGTAGTCGCACAGGTTGGCAAGCACAGCGGGGTGCAGCTTCGGGCCGAAACAGTCTTGCTTGGCTTTACTGACGAACAACGCAGCCGCCTGCGTTGGCCCAATACAACGACCCCCTCGCTAGATGATGACTCCTATGAGCAGGCTTTATGAGCACCTCAACCCCAGTGCGTTCATCTACCAAGGTTGTTGCAAGTCAGGTAGAGCCGCGGATCGTTGATCGTCGACGAACGGTGCAACTTGTAGCTCGCCGCAGACGCCATCGCATGCAGATAGCTCTAGTTGCTGTGGTGTTGCTAGTAGCTGCAGCGGTGGGCCTTGTTCTCTCGCCGGTCTTTGCTGTGCAGAAAATCACGGTTTCGGGACAGAGCCGGCTTGAAGAGACCGCAGTGGTGGCAGGCAGTGGGGTTGCGATAGGCGACCATCTCGTTGCAGTGGACCTCCCCGCGGCACGCTCTGCGCTCATGAACATGCCATGGGTTGCGTCTGCGCATGTTGAACGCAAGTGGCCCCACACCCTGTTGTTCAAAATTACTGAGCAACAGCCTGCAGCCGTAGTGCGCGCGGGTCAGGACTTGGTACTGGTTTCTTCAACTGGTCGTATTTTGCAGAGGGAAGAAAAAGTTGGGGCCGGACAGCTTCTGCTTGAACTCGATGGCACGATGCAACTAGCGCAGGGAACTCCACCCGGGACGCCTTCTAGCCAATCAGATGAGGGGTTGATCGGAACCTCGGTGAGCAGCGAGGTGTCACAGGCCATCGGAGTGCTCGAGGCAATGGATGAATCGCTGCGATCTGAGATCGGCAGTGCACGGCTGTCTCGGGTAGGGGCACTGAGCCTTGAACTTACGGACGGAACAGAGGTCCTCTTTGGTCCCCCCGAGGACGTGGCCGCGAAATTGTTAGCCGTGGAGTCAGTCCTGAACCAAGTGGTACGCGAATGCATGAAAACCCTTGATGTTCGAGAGCCCACTCGTGCAGCCGTGAGTCGCGGGCCCGGGTGTGCCGGAATCTCGCCAGCAAGTTCCTCGAAAGGTAAAAGCGGATCGAGTTCTGCGGCGGGTACACAGAGTTCCTCTGCAGGCACAGGCACGAAGGGCTCTTCGGCTAGCACACAGTCGGCTAATCAATCAGCCTCGAGTTCGGCCTCCGTTGGCGACAGCGAGAATTAAAATAATTGAAGCCCGTTGATCCGCGCACTGATTTGGCCGTAACCTCAACCTCCGCAGGAGGTTCAGACCAAGGCCTAGAGGCCAATGGCTAAGCTACCTTGCAGCCACTCGTTCAGCTTCAGTAGCGCTGAACTAGAGGTTTAGAGTCTCTACAGGGAGAGAACGAAGTTCATTCTCGTCTAGCTTCTAGTTGTCCGTAATTTGGAATTGTTTATATCAATAGTCATCAATGTCTACCAAGGGACTGTTCCCTTGTACCTGGAGGAGCCTCGCTCATGGCCCACAACCCGCAGAACTATCTCGCAGTCATCAAGGTCGTGGGCATAGGTGGTGGTGGCTGCAATGCCGTCAACCGGATGATCGACGCTGGATTGAAGGGCGTGGAGTTCATCGCAATCAATACAGATGCTCAGGCGCTGTTGATGAGCGATGCTGACATCAAGTTGGATATCGGCCGCGAGCTAACACGAGGTCTGGGAGCAGGATCGGACCCAGAGGTTGGCAGGCAAGCAGCCGAGGACCATCGCTCCGAGATCGAAGAAGTTCTACGCGGTGCAGACATGGTTTTTGTGACTGCTGGCGAAGGCGGCGGCACTGGCACGGGGGCTGCTCCCGTGGTGGCAGAAATCTCGAAGACCCAAGGTGCACTGACCATTGCAGTAGTCACCCGGCCATTCATCTTCGAGGGTCGACGTCGCTCTGTTCAAGCTGATCAAGGCATCAGCCTGCTGAAAGAAAAAGTCGATACGCAGATTGTCATTCCGAATGATCGTTTGCTGACTGTGGCAAACGAGAAGACCTCGGTGCTCAATGCCTTCAAGATGGCCGATGAGGTTCTACTGCAGGGTGTGCAGGGAATTACGGATCTCATCACAACCCCGGGATTGATTAACACTGACTTTGCCGACGTGAGAATGATTATGAGTGATGCTGGAAGCGCACTGATGGGGGTTGGCTACTCCACCGGCGAGGGACGTGCACTGCAAGCAGCCCGGCAGGCAATCTCCTCCCCACTGCTCGAAGCTGCCATTGATGGTGCTCGAGGGATTCTGCTGAACATTTCGGGCGGATCCGATCTGACGCTGTTTGAAGTCAACGAGGCAGCCTCAGTCATACATGAGGTTGCACACCCCGAAGCCAACATCATCTTTGGTGCAGTGATAGATGACGAGATGGGTGATGAGGTTCGCATCACAGTGGTAGCTGCCGGTTTTGAACGCTGGGACGAGAGTAAGAGCGGCCGCAAGCCTGAATCCTCTTCCTCGACTGGGGGATCCTCGGACTCCCGTGGCGCTGTCATTGCAGACGTGTTCGGCGATGACTCAGAGGACGATTCGCTCTTTGATGGCGATGACGACTTCGACGTTCCCTCATTCTTGAAGTAGTAACCATGGACGGATCCAAGAATCCGAGCCAGAAGGATTGCCTCCGGGCTTATTCAATCTTTACCTCTGCCGCTGAGGGGGACTTTGCTGTTCCTGCGCTAGCGCACCCTCAGACCTTTCCGGCCCAACCTGCACTGTCGGAATCTGGTCTGGCCCAAGCGGAGCAGGACCAACTTGGTGCAGCCGATTCCCTTCGTCAGCGTAGGGCCAGTATTGCTCCGGCTCCTTGGACTTGGCTCAGACAAGTTCATGGTGGGCGTGTGGTTGTGGTGGAGCATCCGGGGGAGTTTGCCGGTGCAGAAGCTGATGCGGCGGTGACTGCGGTTTCGGACGCCGTGCTCTGCGTACAAACCGCTGATTGCGCCGGAGTTCTTTTTGCTGGATTTTCTGAACAAAAAACATCTGCTCGCAGTGACGAGAACTGCGTAGTTGCAGTGGGGGCAGCCCATGCAGGGTGGCGCGGGGTTGCTGCAGGAATTTTGCAATCCACAGTTGAGGCGCTGGTCAGTCTGGGAGCACAGAGCGTGGTCTGGGAACTTGGACCGTGTATATCTCCGGCGGCCTACGAGTTCGGAGAGATCGAGTTGGCGGCGTTGGTTGATCGCTACGGCGAGTCCCTGCGCGGCCGCACAGACTCCGGAGCGCCTGCGCTGGATTTGCGTGCATCAGTGCGCGCTGCGCTGAGTGAAACGCCAGCTGTGTACCAGGGTTCGCACAGTATTCCGTGCACGGCAACAGACCCGGGATTCTTCTCTTGGCGAGCGCGCCAAGACTCGGGGCGGCAAACCTCGGCAATCTGGATGACAGCGAACAGCACACTTGAAGCGGCAGGTGTTCGCTGGTGACTTCGCCCGAGCAGGATCATGATGAGCTGGTCCGGCAGATAATCGCTCGGGCTGCCCAGATTCAGGTCCGTATCGCAAACTGCACTGATCGCGATGTCAAGATTCTCTGCGTCAGTAAGGGGCATGACCTTGCGGTTAAAGCTGCAGCGTTCGCCGCTGGCTTCACTGACCTCGGCGAAAACTATGCGC
The DNA here is from genome assembly GCA_009700815.1 of Actinomycetota bacterium. GTDB lineage: Bacteria > Actinomycetota > Acidimicrobiia > Acidimicrobiales > Microtrichaceae > IMCC26207. The sequence continues at coordinate 30,292 of WLLG01000001.1, read as the reverse complement.
AGGAGTTGCTGGCGGGAGCAGCTGTGCTGGGGGCGGCAGCGAGCGGCTCGGTCAGTAGTCCTAGGTGGCACTTTATCGGCGGGCTGCAATCCAACAAGGTCCGCAGCTTGGCTGGCATTGTGTCACTCTGGCAGAGCGTGGACCGGCTGTCACTAGCTCGAGAAATTGCTGCTCGAGCGCCCGGTGCTCAGGTGCTGGTTCAACTCGACTTAGCGGGCATCTCGGGTCGATCTGGGGTCGCACCATCCCATGCGGCTGAGCTAGTGAGGAACTGCTTGGATATGGGTCTTGATGTGCGTGGATTGATGGGCGTGGGAGTGCCGGGCCCGCCCGAGGAATCGCGATCCGGGTTCCGCAGCTTGGCGGCGTTGGCTGACGAGTTGGCCTTGCCCGAACGCTCAATGGGTATGAGCAATGATTTAGAAGTTGCAGTTTCTGAAGGTTCGACCATGGTCAGAGTAGGATCTTCGCTACTTGGCCCACGAATGAGTCGGCACCCTGACTCCGCTGGCTGACCTGATCAACTACTCACGCACGTAACCAATCAAGCACTGAACCACTCAAGCACTGAACCACTCACCCACAACTAGACTCGCTGACGAGGAGAATGACGATGTCGAACTGGATGAAAAATACCAAGACTTGGCTCGGACTTGGGAACGATCCCTATTACGAGGATGAGTACGGCGATCCTGGGTCCGAGGATGAGTACGAGGACGCAGAGTACGAAGAGGATGACTTTGTTGAGCCAGAGCGTCAGCCGGCTCGCTCCTCCTCTCAAGGCCGAGGTGCTGTTCGGGCGGTGCCCAATCAACCGCGCACGAAAGAAGACTGGGAAGAGGGCGAGGGGGGAGTGCGAGTGATCACGTCGGCCTCGACTGACCCGTCGTCGATCCGCGGAGTTGTTCGGCCCTTGCCAAGCTCGGCCAAGCCGCAGATTGTCTCACCCACCGGGTTTAACGATGTGCAGCAGGTAGCCGACACCTTCAAGCGTGATCAGCCAGTGATTATGAACCTGCAGGGCGTAGACAAGGAACTCTCTCGCCGGCTTATCGATTTTGCTAGTGGGCTGTGTTACGGCCTAGAAGGCGATATGGAACGAGTCTCGGACCAAATCTTCTTGCTGACCCCGCATGGTGCAGAGGTATCCGATGACGAGCGCCGTCGCATGCGAGACGGCGACCTTGGAAACGGCGATCGCTGAAAGCTGTTGACCAAGCCCGGGTGCAACTAGGTACTAGATTCGTATCAGTGAAATCGGAGCAGTGAAATCAGTGCTGTTCAAGCGGAGCAGTGAAAGCGGACTTGTGGGAGATACTTTTGTGAGGTCCGGCGTCTAGTGTTTCTGATTTGTATTGCCCTTCAACTGTTTATGATTCTGATCTTCGCTCGGGTGATCTTGAGTTGGTTTCCTCCAACTGGTGGGGTCATAGATCAGATCCAGAATCTGGTCATCACTGCGACCGAATGGATTATGGGTCCTCTGCGCAGGGTCATCCCTCCAGTCCGCTTGGGTGCGGCGGCACTTGACCTATCTCCGCTGATTGTCTTGCTGGGGATCACTGTCCTGCGAAGCCTCCTTTGCTAACAAATTTCGCCGGGATGCGCATTGCCCAACCCCAAGCAGTTGGCGGGCTAATCTATTGGGTATGGATCTGACTCCGGAAACCTTTGAAAAAGTAACCTTCGACGAGAAGCGCGGAGGGTACAACGTTGATCAGGTTGAGAGATTTCTTGAGGAAACCGGGACTGAGTTTGCTCAGATGCTGGCTCGCTTTAACCACACCACTCAGCTTGCTGCAGCCGCAGAAGAACGTGCTGCTGCAGCCGAAGCCAGACTCGCCCAAGCCGATACCGTTCTTGCTGAAGCAACAGAGCGAGTACAGCGTGCGGAGCGTGCTGCTAGGGCGGCGCAACAGCAGGCCGCCGAGGCTCAAGCCACAGCTACTGATGCCGTAGCTCGTGATGCTGCCTCCTCCTCGATGGCTCGTGCCAATGAGGACCAAGAAGTTGAGCAGGCTGCCAAGACCCTGTTGATGGCGCACCGCACGGCAGAGGCCACTGTCAATGAAGCCCGTGGTCAAGCGCAGTCTCTGCTTGAGGATGCCTCATCCAAGGCCGAACGTCAGCAGGCAGAGTCCACAGCCCAAGCTGAGGAGATGGTTCGAGCTGCTCGGGTGAAAGCTGAAGAGGAGTACGCATCACGCCGGGCCGAGATGATTGCAGAGGTGAGCGCTCTGGAGTCTCGCAGAGCACAGCTTGAAGATGTGATGACCCAACTCGAGGCCCGTCTTGACGGCTACCGGTCAGAACTCTCTCGAACTGCAGAGGAACTCTCCTCTCTCGCAACTGATCCCGCAAAGCTTGGTCAGCGTCCTGGTTTGTCGATCCCCGCAGACGAGGTCCTCACTGCAGCAGAGAGTTCAGCAGGTACCCCCTCAGAGACAGAGGGATTGCTCGAGTCCGATCCACTCTCAGGTGCAGAACCAACCGCTGTAGATACGGCCGCTGAGCAGTATCTCGAAGGTGTAGAGGAGGAGGTTTCGGATTCTGCGCCAGCAGATTTCAGCACTCGTGATTCTGGAACACCGGATTCTGCTTCGAGTCAGGGGGGTGCGCAGCCATTTGCTGACTCCTCCGCTTCAGATGAGTACCTAGACCTGACAGCCGGTTCCGATACCTCAACTAGTGGCGATGGCGCTGCAGACACCTGGGGGCCGGGGAGTTGGTCCCGAATCGAGTCTGACTTGCCGTCCCAAACGGAAGACTCAATGCGATCTAGCGATTCAATTTCTACGACTGCCGCTACTTCAACCGTTGGCGCAGTCCCAATGCAGGCGTCAGTTTCCCTGCTTGATGCCGAGACCAAAGTGACTGACACTCCTCTGGACGAGCAGATTCCGGAGGTATCTCTTGCTTGGGAGTCAGAGGAAGAGCTGACTGACAGTCGTCCAACGCAGGCAGTGGACGCAGTGAGTAGTGCGGATCAGCCCAAGGATCGCTTTATGCAAGAGCTCGACGATGCAGTGAATGACACTGGCGTCGCCGGCCCAGAAACTGCTGGCGATGAAGCGATGACTGCATTTTTTGAAGGAAACAGCGATTCAAAAGCCCGAAGGTTCGGTTGGCGTCGCTGACTTTTTACAAGGTAAATGCAATTCTGGATGACGAAGTGCGGCTGCCCGGCTAGTCTGCTCGCACTATTCGACCGTGTGAACACTCGTTCCCCGAATAGCTGAGGAGACTGAACACATGCCTGTGAAGCGTTCTGCAGCAACACCCAGCAAGGCTGCGCCGGTAAAGAAAGCTGCGCCAGCGAAGAAGGCTCTACCAGCGAAGAAGGCTGTACCAGCTAAGAAGGCTGCGCCGGTAAAGAAAGCTGCGCCAGCGAAGAAGGCTGTACCAGCGAAGAAGGCTGCGCCGGTAAAGAAGGCTGCGCCGGTAAAGAAGGCTGCGCCGGTAAAGAAGGCTGCGCCGGTAAAGAAAGCTGTACCAGCGAAGAAGGCTGCACCTGCTAAACAGAGCACCCCTCCTAAGAAAGCAGTACCAGTGGAAAAGACCCCCCCGGGCAAAAAAGCTGCACCACCGAAAAAAGACGTGCAAGCAAAGAACGTTGTACCACCGAAAAAAGACGTGCCTAAAAAGGTGCCTGCTCCGAAACCTCTTGACAAGAAGTTCCTCGACTCACAAGTTGCTCTACTCAACGAACAACGAGCGACCCTGCTATCACAGGCCCAAGCACTAACTGCCGAAGCCGATGCACTCGCACGTGATCGCGAACCCGGTGACGTGCAGTTCGACGACGAGTCTGGCGAGGGCGACACCCTAGCTGTGGAGCGCGACTTCGACCTGACTCGTGCAGCATCGGCTATGCACGTGGTGGAAGAGATCGACGACGCACTTGAGCGAGTCAAGAAGGGAACCTACGGAATCTGCGAATACTCAGGGCTCGCCATTCCACGGGACCGACTCAAAGCAATCCCGTATGCACGAGAGCGCGTGGAATTCAAGACTCGTAGTTTCCGCTGATGAGGGGCTAATGGAATCTGTTCCATTGACATCACATCCCCCCAAGATCACTGCCCTTCAGCGCTGGGGCGCAGTCGGCCTCGCCACCATATCGGTAGTATTACTTGACCAACTTTCCAAGGTTTGGGCGTTGCGGCGCTTGAGTTCTGGAGAGATGGTGGATGTGCTGTTCTCACTGCGATTCAACCTGGCATTCAATACAGGAATGGCATTTTCGAAGGGTGCAGGCAAAGGCCCACTCATCGGCCTCGTTGCACTGGTTGTTGCTGGAGTTCTGATCTTCATTGCCAGAAAGTCCACATCGATCCTGCAACTGGTATTCATTGGCATTGTGGTGGGCGGTGCTGTTGGCAATGTGATTGACCGTATGAGCCGCGTCGGAGAAGCGCCGAACTTTGGCACCGGATTTATGTCCGGCGCAGTTGTTGACTTCATCGACCTGCAATGGTGGCCAATCTTCAATATTGCCGATGCCGCAATCGTCGTGGGTGGTATCGGCCTAGTCCTGATCGGCATACGTGCACCGGTCGAGGAGGACACAGCTGCAGCTGCTTCTACAGATGATGAGACAGATGATCAGACAGATGATCAGACAGGTGTAGCGACAGATTCCGCTGGGGCTGATTCTGCCGATGGCTGAGGCCGCAGCACATCCTGATCCGTATATCCGCGAGACCATTCCAGAGGCCCTTGCTGGCGAGCGAATAGATCGAATCGTTGCGCTCCTTACTGAATGCTCACGCGCAGAAGCAGTTGCGCTGATCAATGATGAGCAAGTGCTGGTGAATGACAATGTGCTGACAAAGCCATCGCACCGTTTGCTAGCTGAGGACACTGTTGCGGTTCTGTCGCATCCAGTCCGACCCGTCTCCAAAGTGGTCGCGGATTCCTCGGTTGAGTTTGGTGTGGTCTATGAGGACGAGACCCTGATTGTGATTGACAAGCCAGCTGGCCTGGTCGTGCACCCGGGTGCTGGCCACTCTGGATCGACGTTGGTTCATGGTCTCATTGCGCAGTTTCCAGAACTTGCCTCGGTGGGTGAGGAGTTTCGTCCCGGATTAGTTCACCGTTTAGACCGGGGAACCTCGGGACTCTTGGTAGTAGCTCGAACCCAAGCCGCCTATGAGGACTTAGTCGGGCAACTCTCTGACCATTCAGTAGTTCGAATCTATACAGCGCTTGCCTGGCGCAGATTTGAGCACCCTCAGGGAGTCGTTGATGCCCCTATCGGGCGTTCTCGGCGAGACCCACTTCGTATGACAGTGGCCGTTGATGGGCGAGAATCTCGAACGCATTACCGCGTGGACGCAGAGTTCACCGAGCCGGTCGAGGTTTCGCTGATTACCTGTCAGCTCGAGACAGGTCGGACTCATCAGATCCGTGTACACCTTGCGTCCATTGGTCACGCGGTAGTCGGTGACGACACCTACGGTGGCCTGCGAAGGAGTTTCTCGGCCCCTCGACCTTTCTTGCATGCAAGGGAACTGAGCTTTGTGCACCCGGCCACTCGCGAGCAGGTGAGTTTTACCTCGACGCTTCCTGCCGATCTGCAGGGAGTGTTGAACCGGTTCAGCTAGTTGGCCAATTCCCCGTCGCTGGGCCAAGGCTGCTTTCCGTCTGTGATTGCCGCCAAGTCTTCAAGTGTGTAGGCCTCAAGTAGAGACCGCATTTGCCTACCTGCGTCATTCCAGATTGCAAGCAGCACACACTGCCCTTCGTGGTCACAAGATCCATCAGTGTGCGGCTGTCCAAAGTCTCCAGCCTGGATAGGGCCATCAACTGCTGAAACTATTTGAGCCAGCGTAATTTCAGAGGCTTCACGGGCAAGGGTGTACCCACCACCCACACCACGTTTGGACCGCACGAGTCCCGCACCTTTGAGCGCCAACAGGATCTGCTCTAGGTACGGCTGGGGGAGAGCAGTGCGCTCAGCAATGTCTCGAACCGAGGTGGGCCCGGCATCGGAATGCAGCGCTAGAGAGAGCAGAGCTCGACTCGCATAGTCACCTCGTGTCGAGACCTTCACGTCGCGTATCGTAGGCGGGTGAAGGCCCTTGGTGAAGACAGACTGCAACTTCAGCTCAAGCCGAACCAGATTTATTGTCAGTCATGGCCCCAACCTCGCTAGCTTGGGGATGTACAGACCAAGGAGAACGTACCGGTGGGAGACCAACTAGCGGCATCAGCACAGTGGGCATCCACAGTCGCTGTAGCAGATGACAAGCCGGTACTTCCTGATTACGCGGGCGCGTGCAATTCCAACATCGTTGATGTGCTGATCAACGATCCTGAAAACGCTCCGGACTGGTTTCCCCCTGGCCTTGAAGACGTAGATCAGATCGTATTTCTCGTTCTGGATGGCCTTGGATGGGAGCAGATGGTGGCCCGGCAGCATCTCTTGCGTGGGTTCACCAAGATGCAGGCTGCACCAATCACGACGGTCGCGCCGACAACCACTGCAACTGCTCTTACGTCTATTACGACGGGACTTCCGCCTGGGGAGCACGGAGTGATTGGCTACCGGATGAGCGTGGATTCTGAGATCCTGAACGTGCTCAGGTGGACGACTGCAAAGGGGGACGCTCGAGAGGCAATTCCGCCCGAATCGATTCAGTCCGAAGTTGCCTTTGGTGGTCAGCGACCACCTGTTGTAGTTCGCGCAGAGTTTCGTGATACTGGCTTTACGCGAGCTCATCTTGGCGGATGTAGACACGTTCCGTATCGCATGAACTCCACGCTGGTTGCGGAAATCGGCCACCAACTCCAAGCGGGTGAACCTTTCGTCTATGCCTATTACGACGGGATCGACAAGGTCGCCCACGAGTACGGTCTGAATTCCTTTTATGACGCGGAGCTGGTCTTTGTTGACCGCTTCGTCGAGTACCTGATTGAGCAACTCCCCGCTGGCGCAGCACTTGTGATTACTGCTGACCACGGCCATGTTGACGTTGGCTCGCGAGTGGTCATGCCCAATTCCGAGGTGCTGAGCAAGGTTGCTTGGCAATCGGGTGAGGCCAGATTCAGATGGCTACACGCTCGCCCGGGGTCGCAAAGAGACCTGCTCGCTGCGGCAACGCAGTTCCATAGCGATGTTGCTTGGGTGGTCTCGAAAGAGCAGACCTTGGACGAGGGGTGGTTCGGCCCCAAGGTTCTTCCTGCTGCTCTGGATCGGCTGGGGGACGTAGCGCTCGTCGCTCGTGAACCTATTGCTTTTGAAGATGTAGCGGACACGGGGCCCTTTGTGCTGCAGGGCCGACACGGGTCAATGACCTCGGCCGAAGTCATGGTTCCGCTTCTGATTGCTCGTAACTGAACAAGATTTGCCCTGAGTAGGATCCTGTCATGTCTGATTCTGTAAGCCCTAACTCTGGTGCGCCCGCTTCTAGTGACTCTGCTTCAAGTGCGCCTGCTTCTAGTGACTCTGTTTCTAGTGACTCTGCTTCTAGTGACTCTGCTTCTACTGAGACTGCTGCAGGGGTCAGCTTGGGTGTGGAGATGCTGAGCCCCGGGGTGGGTGCTGCTGCCGGCATAGCTGATTCGATGGCCACTGACTTGGACGAGGCGCAAGGAACGATAGAGATTGAGTCTCCGGGAAAAATTATTCGGATCGGGGCAATGATTAAGCAGCTACTCGAAGAGGTGCGCAACACTTCGCTCGATGACGCTTCGCGAGAGCAACTGGGTCGGATTTACGACAGTTCCATCATGGAGTTGAAGACAGCGTTGTCTCCGGAGTTAGGCCAAGAACTCGATACGTTGAGCTTTGACTTCTCCTCTGCGGAGCCGCCCACAGAGGCAGAGCTGCGTCTGGCCCAAGCACAGCTTGTGGGCTGGCTCGAGGGGCTGTTTCACGGCATCCAGGCCACGCTGGTGGCTCAGCAAATGGCTGCACGTCAGCAACTAGAGGGCGTGCGAGGGGAGCTACCCGAAAGAACAGGTTCCGTTCCCGAACCCGGCCCGGGCTACATCTAGCAGCGCAGTTCGCACTGCTTTGCGCCGGCAAGTGGGCGGAAGTCCAAACTTGTCTCTCAGGCGCGCGATACTCAACGAGCACCGATGCGCATGCATTGGCATCGACTCCATAGGCACGATCGTGCTGTAGGAAATCTGGGGAGGCGTACCCGCCGTGGCGGATTCTTTTGTCCATCTTCATCAGCACACCGAGTATTCGATGCTCGACGGTGCGGCGCGCATTGGCGATGTTGTTGCCTCGGCAGTCAAAGATGGCCAACCAGCCATGGGTATTACCGACCACGGCAACATGTACGGCGTCTTGGACTTCTACCAAGAATGCAATAAGGCAGGGGTCAAGCCGATCATCGGTAGCGAGCTGTACATGGCTCATGAGCATCGTGATGAGCGACTTCAACTGCGTGGTTCACGCATGGATGACTCAGGTGGCGAGGTAGAGGGCGGTAAGAAGGCGTATTACCACCTGACCACATTGGTAGAGAACCAGGTGGGGTACAAAAACCTGATTCAGCTCTCCTCCAGGGCCTTTATGGAGGGCTACTACCGCAAGCCCAAGGTCGATTGGGAGATTCTTGAGGAGCATTCCGAAGGTCTGATCGTTACCACTGGTTGTCTAGGTGGCCATGTGCTGCAGGCGATGATGAACCAAGGGTTCGATGCCGCATGTGAGCGTGCTGGTCGCCTGCTCGACATTTTTGGCCGCGACCACCTTTTTGTAGAGATTCAAGACCACGGAATCCCCGATCAATTGCGAACGAATCCGCAACTCATTCAGCTGGCAAAGCGACTGAAGTTGCCCCTCCTTGCAACGAACGACAGCCACTATGTGAATCAGGGCGATGCTGTTGCGCATGATGCGCTGCTCTGCGTGCAGACAGGTTCACAGCTGAGCGATCCTGATCGCTTTCGCTTTCATGGGGATCACCACTACCTCAAGACTGCTGAAGAGATGCGCTACCTCTTTCGAGAGGTAGAGGTGGCTTGCGATAACTCACTCTGGATAGCTGAACGCTGCGAACTGGAAATTGAGTTCGGTAAGCCGCTTCTGCCTAATTTCCCGTTACCCGAGGGATTCGCAGATGACGCCGCATATCTTGAACACCTGACCTTTGCTGGTGCTCATGCCCGATGGGGATCCGACCTTCCAGACACTGTTCTTGAGCGCTTGGCCTATGAACTCAAAGTCATTGGCGATATGGGGTTCTCCTCGTATTTCCTCATTACCTGGGATCTGATCAAGCATGCACGCGACAGCAACATTCGCGTTGGCCCAGGTCGAGGCTCTGCCGCAGGCTGCGCAGTTGCGTACTGCTTGCGCATCACCGACCTTGACCCAATTAAATACGACCTGCTCTTTGAGCGATTCTTGAATCCAAGTCGAGTCTCGATGCCTGATATCGACATGGACTTCGACTCGAGATACCGCGATGAGATGATCCGCTATGCGGCCGAGCGCTACGGCCGAGACCGAGTTGCTCAAATCGTTACCTTCTCGACGATCAAGGCCCGTGCAGCCGTACGCGATGCTGCGCGCGTGCTCGGCAAGCCCTATTCCGTGGGTGACAAAGTTGCCAAGGCCATGCCTGCTCTCGTGATGGGCCGAGATACGCCCCTGTATGCATGCCTTGAAGAGCACCCGAAGTATCTCGACGGATACAAGATGGCCGCCGACATCCGCCAGATGTATCACGAGGACCCAGATGCAAGAGAAGTAATCGAAGTAGCGAAGGGTCTTGAGGGTCTACGCCGTGGCGATGGTATCCATGCTGCGGCAGTAGTGATTACCAAAGAGCCGCTGACGGATTATCTGCCCATTCAGCGAAAGCCCGAGTCGGGAAAGAACCCCGAGGATGCGCCCGTCGTTACTCAGTACGAGATGCACGGCGTTGAAGACCTCGGCCTGTTGAAAATGGACTTTCTTGGCCTGAGAAACCTTGACGTGATCTCTGACGCATTGGCCTTGATCCAGCAAACTCGGGGCATCGAGGTTGACATCGATAATGTCGACCTTGAGGACGAAGCCACGTACGCATTGCTTTCGCGTGGCGACTCCATCGGGGTCTTTCAGTTGGAGTCATCGCCGATTCGTGCCTTGATGCGCTCCTTGGCCCCGACCGAGTTTGAAGATGTCGCCGCACTAGTTGCCCTGTATCGGCCGGGACCGATGGCGGCAAACATGCACTACGACTATGCAGACCGCAAAAACGGCCGCAAGCCCGTTGAGTATTTGCATCCCGATGCTCAAGATGTACTCGGAGATACCTATGCGCTCATGGTGTATCAGGAATCCATGATGCGGATTGCGCAGAAATTCGCCGGCTACTCACTCGCTGAGGCGGACAACCTGCGAAAGGCCTGTGGCAAAAAAGACAAAGAATTAATTGCGCGCGAGCGGATTAAGTTCACTGAGGGATGCGTCGCTACTGGCTACGGCCAAGAACTCGGAACTGCTTGGTTCGACATTATTGAACCCTTTGCGGACTATGCATTCAACAAGTCTCATGCCTACGGATATGGCTACATCGCTTATCAAACGGCGTATCTAAAGGCGAACTATCCAGCGGAGTATCTTGCGGCACTGTTGACGAGTGTTCGCACCTCGTTGGATAAGGCTGCGATCTTCTTAGCTGAATGCAGGGCCATGGGGATCGAGGTTGTGGTTCCAGATGTGAACGGCTCCACAACCGATTTCACTCCCGTAATCGGCGAGGCTGAAGACGGAACCGAGGAGCGACGCATTCTCTTCGGCTTGTCTGCTGTTCGAAATGTGGGAGCGGGCCTTGTTGCACACATCGTGACTGAGCGAGAAGACCAGGGAGCCTTTATAGACTTCTATGATTTTTCGCAGCGGGTCAACACTCAGGTCTTGAACAAAAAAACCATTGAAGCCCTCATCAAGGCAGGTTCTTTTGACTCGATGGGTCACTCCCGCCAAGGCCTCCTGATGGTCTACGAACAGATTATCGATCAAACCGTGGCTCGTCGGAAAGAGCACGAGATGGGTGTGATGTCGCTGTTCGCAGAGGCCGAAACTGCTTCACCAGCCTTTGATGAACGGGTGGTTATTCCAACCAGCGACTTCGATAAAAAGCAGCGGTTGGTATTCGAAAAGGAAATGCTGGGGATGTACGTCTCGGATCACCCGTTGCTCGGCGCAGAGACGGCCCTACGCAAGAAAACTGACTGCACCCTGCCCGAGCTTTTCGAGGCCGATGTCGAAGACGGGGCTCGCCGCACAGTAGGGGGTGTGATTTCTGGCCTGCAGCGAAAGTGGACCAAGAAGGGTGACCTCATGGCGGTCTTTACACTCGAAGACTTGCAGGGGGTAGTCGAGGTCATGGTTTTCCCTCGCACGATGACAGAAATCGGCCACCTCCTCGCCGAAGATGCAGTTGTCTTGATCGGAGGTCGCGTTGATAAACGAGACGACACTCCCAAGCTGATTGCTACTGACATAGAGATTTTTGATGCGATGCCAGAGACCGATCCGCCGCTGCGCCTGCATCTGAGTCCAACGCGCTTGAATGACACCACAGTCAAGCGCCTCAAGGAGTTGTTTTTGGACTTCCCAGGTACCTCGCAGGTGCTTCTGCTGCTCGATGAGACCCACGTTCTGCAATTGCCAGAGCAGTACATGGTGAGCACGCAGAGCGGCCTTGTGGGGGAGCTGCGGGCGTTGTTAGGCCATGAAGCAGTTGTGGTCTGAGCTCACAGGCTGAGAAATCGTGGCTGAAATTCGCCTCACAGTTTGCGTTTAGGGGCCGTTTTCGACTGAACTAGCAGCACCACATTTGCATTACTTTTTTGGGAGCTGTGCATGGCGCTAGACGTCACGACAAAAGATTGCACTGCCCTCAGCGACTCGGAGCTGGCCGAGATGGCCGACATCTGCGCTGATGGCGGACATTGCTACGGAGTGGGAGAGCTCTCCAAGCAGGTTGACGTCTGGGTGCTCGTAACGCTCGTCCGCGAAGGAAACCTGCTGCGTGGGTTCTCTTTTTCGACCTTGGAACGTATTGGTGGAACTCCTTGCATCTTGTTGGGCGTGGCTGCGGTTAAGCGCACCTCGAAACGAGATGCAACGCTCAGGGCTTTGATTGGCGACAATTTCCGCCGTGCTCTGATGGCCTTCCCTGATGAGGATGTCTTGCTCGGTACCCGCATGAGTGACGCCGGGGCCCTCGAGGGCTTTCGACTGCTGACTGACATCGTGCCCCGGCCGGAGCATAAGCCCTCGGGTGAGGAACGCGCATGGGGTCGACGACTAGTGAAACGCTTCGGAATCGAATCGCATCGCTATAACGACAAGGTTTTCACCATCACTGGTGATGGGTCCCCTCCGCTGGTTCTGGATCACGAATCGCTCAAACCTGAAACCATCGAAGTGGCCGTTGCGGCGCAGTTCACTCACCTAGACGGATCACGCGGTGATTGCGTGGTGGTCTGCGGATGGGCAATGGCCGAGGAACTCCTCAAACACGGGTGAGTAAATCCGCTCAGGAGTTTGAACGAGTTCTGGCATCTCGACGAATGTGTCGGGATTTCGCCGATCAGGAGATTGATCCAGACTTGCTGAAAAAGGTGCTCCTTGCGGCATTTCGAGGACCCTCTGCAGGCAACACTGCTGCAATGGAACTGCTGGTGTTGTCAGAGCCACGAGTAGCGCAGTATTGGTCGCTGACGCTTGCCGAAGAGAAGCGAGAGAGTTTTCCGTGGCCCGGCTTACTCAAGGCACCCACCCTGGTGATACCGCTGGTGCGGCCGAGCGCCTATCAGGAGCGCTATCAGGAGCCAGATAAGGCACATACGGGGCTTGGCGACAGTCTTGCGGCATGGCAGGTGCCCTACTGGTATGTAGATGGGGGAGCGGGCTTGATGGGCCTGTTGTTGGCTGCCGAGGCCGCAGGCCTCGGTGCACTGCTCTTTGGGCAATTCCAACATGAGCGCGCAGTAGCGTCAGCTTTTGGGGTGCCAGAGGATTACCAGGCGTTAGGAACGGTGGCACTTGGCTGGCCAAACATAGGAGGCCGAAACCCATCGGTTTCTGCTGCTCGTGGCCGAGTCGACCCGGAGTCGCTCATCCATCATCAGTCTTGGTAATTCACTTGCTGAGCGTGGATCATAAATTCGGAACTATGTTCGACCCATCTCCCTCGACACAGAACGGTTGACAACATGCGTATGCAGAGATTCTGGTCATGGATGGCAGTCAACCTTGGCCGGCACGCGGGCATGGTGGCGGCTATCGGCTTGGTGTTTACGATTGCACTCGGGTTTGGAATCACGAAACTCGAATTCGCAACCGGGCAGGACAGTTACCTGAACAAAAACGATGTGGTCTACAAAGACAACATTGCGTACCAGGAACTCTTTGGTGGCCAAGCCATGTTGTCCGTTATCTCCATGGACAACGGAGCGAAGATCGATTCGATCTTCACGAAAGAGGGCATTGCGACCATGGAGGCAGTGGCTCAGGATCTTCGTGATTCTGGTCAAGTCCTTGGTGTGATCTCGCCGGTGACGGCACTTGATTTTTCTGCATCGCTTGTCACTTCACCCGATGGAAACCCATTTAACGCAGTTGCAGCCAAGGCGCTGCTCAACGCTCAGAAGGTAGCGGAAGCTTCTGGGGATACGGTCAGTGCTCAGGCGCGAACAGCCGACCTAGCCATTACAACGCAGCGACTGCTCGCCGTTCCTGCAGATCAGCAAACCTTAGAGAATCCCGAATGGGTCAAGTTCTTGCTCTATGACAATGCAGGCGAAGTGCGCCTCGCTCTGCGGCCCTTCTTCCCTGATGACACCCACGCTCAGATGATCACCCGGCTACCCGGAAACGGGTCCATCGAGGCTGAGGGTGCCGCATCTGAAACCATTGTTGAGACAACCAAGGCTCTGAAATTCCCAGATGCGCAAGTCACCACAACGGGTGCTCCAGTGTTGCTCAAAGGTATTAATGATTACCTCAAGGGCGGCATGTTGGGCCTTGGCGCAATCGCCGTTGCAGTCATGATGGTGATTCTGTTGCTGTTCTTCAACGTCCGCTGGAGGCTGCTCCCGCTGCTCGTTGTGTTGATCGGCGTGATCTGGGCGTTTGGTCTGGCCGGATACCTTGGAGTGCCACTCACCTTGGTCACTATTGCGGGGCTTCCGGTGATGCTTGGCATTGGCATTGACTACGCCATCCAGATGCATTCGCGCATTGAGGAGGAGGTCATCATTGGCCGCTCCCCACATCCGATTCAGTCCGCAGCTCGTGGCCTCGGCCCAGCATTGCTGGTGGTCACCTTTGATGCCGTGTTTGCATTCTTGGCCATTCAGATCTCGAAAGTCCCGATGATCCGTGAGTTCGGTTGGCTCCTGATTGTTGGCATCATCGCTATTTGTATCTCTTCGATCGTGAACCCACTTGCTGCTCTGGGCATTCGTGAGTACAAGTCGCCTACCAAGGGCCGCGATTTTAGCGAGGGGAAACTCGGCAGACTTGTAGTCAAGATGGGAAGCCTTCCAGCAACTGCTGCGCTGTGGCTCGCAGTGGCAGCGGTCATCGTATTTGTGGTGGGCAGCGTCTTGGAGCCGCAGTTGAAGCTTGAGACTGACCCGATCAATTGGGTAAATCAGGATTCACAGGTCATCAAAGACCTGCGCAACATCGAGTCCGAAATCGGCGGATCTTCAGAACTTGGAGTCTTTGTACAGTCCACCGACGCAGCCAGTCTCTATAGCGACTCCTCTGTTGCCTTTGTTGACACGTTCACACGCGAGCAGATGGCCAAGTACTCCAAAGAGTTGCTCGTGGGCTCAAGCATCGTGGCCACGGTGTCTGACCTCACCGATATTCCCGGTGCCAAACACATCTCGCCTGCTGCTGCTGATGTGCAGCAAGCTTGGGATCTGGCACCAAAAGACATTCAGCTTTCGACTGCATCACCAAACGGAGAAAACTTCAATATTGCCTTCCTGACTCGTCCGACCTCATTAGAAGGCCAAGCAGTAGTAGTGGATGGCATTCGTCAGACGGAGGCTCCGACTGGAATCAAGGTGACACCCTCGGGACTAGCAGTCGTGGGAGTCGGGCTCCTGCAAAACCTCGAGGCAAATTTGGTACAACTCACCTGGCTGGCCGTCGGGTTGGTGTTCTTGTTCTTGTGGGTTCGATTGCGCTCCTTCGTGCGCGCTGTGTTGTCAATGGTGCCGGTGCTCATTGCGTCTGGTGTTGCAACGATTGCGATCTACCTACTCGGCATAGAACTCAGCCCGATGACGGCGGTTGGCGGGCCCCTCGTGGTCGCCACCTGCACCGAGTTCACCTCGCTGATTCTGTTGCGATACATCGAGGAGCGTCAGCGCGGCCTTGAGCCACGTGAGGCTATCGATATCACTGCTGGTCGAACAGGTCGGGCATTCATCGTCTCGGCCATGACTGCCATAGCAGGGGTAGGTGTTATTGCATTCTCTTCGCTGCCGCTCCTGGCGAACTTTGGGCTCTTTGTGGCGCTCAAGATTGCAATAGCGCTCATTGCGGCGCTCACCATTCTTCCTCCCCTCATTGTGTGGGCTGACAAGCGTGGCTGGGTTTCCAAGGGGATGCTCGATCGCCCAGAGGCGCCATTTATCGAGGTTCCGGACCATCGCGCAGATGTGCTCAGCTAGTTCGCTAGTTCGCTAGTTCGCTAGTTCGCTAGATCGAGACGGTAGAGAGCCCCTAGTCGAGTTGTGCCAGAAGCTCTGCTGTGCTTGCTGCGGGTGTTCCACAGGCATGGTTCCGACACACATAGGCCACTCCATCGGAGCCCGTTGCTGAGCGTCCTTCCCACAGTGGCCCAGACCCTGGCTCTCCCCAAGCCAGGATGCTGCCCGGGTCAAAGCGGCTCTGCAGCAACTGAACAAGATCTGCTCGGTCGCCGGTGACGACCACCTCGGTCACTCCAAGTGTGTGTAACTCGATCGCCCAGAGCAGATTGCCAAAGCTCATGGCGTGCTTGCCGGCCACCCCACCGAGGGTTCGCAAAATCGTACGAGCATGCTCCCCGTAGCGTGATTCGCCCGTATGGGCTTCGAGGCGCAACAGGCCAACGGCTGTCATGCTGTTTGCTGAAGGTGTTGCGTTGTCCATCAGGTCTTTTGGTCGTGAGACCAATTGTTCGGCATCCTCGCCTGTTGTCCACACTCCACCGTCGATATCCCAAAAGAGCTCAATTAGGCTATCTGCTGTTGTCGTTGCCTCTTCCAACCAGCGCAGGGTGCCGGTGGCCTCATACAGACAGATGAATCCGTCGATTAGAGCGGCGTAATCGGCGGCGTAGGCCAAGTGTCGAGCACCCCCCAAACCTTGGTTCAAGTCGGCCTGCCATGACCGCAGCCAGCGTTGCCCACACGTTGCCGAACTAGAGGGCACTCGCAAGGATTCGCACAAGAAGTTGGCAGTGGACTCTGCTGCAGCCAGCCAGTCTTGGCGCTGTGTAGCTGCTGCTGCTTCGGCCAAGGTGGCCAACATGAGCGCATTCCACTCGGTGAGAACTTTGTTGTCTAGACCAGGTCTCGGCCGAGTAGCTCGGCTCTCCAAAAGAGCAGCACGAGCCAATTTGATCCCAGCACTGCGCTCAAGGTTGCCGCGTTCGTGCATGCGGTTTGGGATGGATGCGCCTTCAAAGTTGCCTGCCTCTGAGATGCCATAGAAAGCGAGCGTCTCCTCGGTCAGGTGACCGAGATTTGCCTGCTCAAGAGCCTCCGCCACCTCTTGTGGGGTCCAGACATAGAAGGCACCCTCCTCTGCGTGGTCTGCATCTGCAGTGGCAAAGCTGTCGGCGTCCTCGGCGGAGTAACGGCCTCCGCTTGGATGTGAAAGGTCGCGAAGGACGTAGTCAATAATCTCGGTGAGTACCTGCAGATAGCGTTCCTCGCCAGTTACTTGCCAAGCCCATAAGTAGCTCCGCCCAAGCAGTGCATTGTCATAAAGCATCTTCTCGAAATGCGGCACCAACCAGCGCTCATCTACGGAGTACCGCGAGAACCCACCACCGATATGGTCATAGATTCCCCCGGCGGCAAGAGCGTCAAGCGAGGTTGTCACTGCCGCAAGCGCTGTATCGGACCCAGTACGTCGAACATGTCGCAGCAGGTGTCCCAAGCTCATCGATTGCGGAAACTTGGGCGCACCGCCGAATCCTCCCCATTGTGGGTCATAGGCAGCAAGCAAGGCCAAGGTTGCCTCATCGAGCACCTGTGCAACCGGCAGCGGTGCGTCAGTGCCTGCAGATGGGTTGCGCCCAATATTCTGAACGAGTCGAGTTGCCTGTTCCATGAGTTCGTCCCGGCGGGTTTGCCAAGCATCCTCAATGGCTGTGAGTAGTTGCGTAAAGCTCAAGGTGCCACCGCGTGGTTCCTTTGGAAAGTACGTGCCGCAGAAGAAGGGCTCACCCTCTGGTGTCATGAACACAGTCATAGGCCAGCCGCCGTGGCCAGTCATTGCTTGGGTTGCCTCCATATAAATGGCGTCGATGTCTGGGCGTTCCTCGCGGTCCACCTTGATATTCACAAATTTCGAATTCATCAGTTCGGCTGTGGACTCATCCTCAAAGGACTCGTGCGCCATGACATGGCACCAGTGGCAGGCCGAATAGCCGACGGACAACAGAACCGGTCGGTCCTGCGAGCGAGCAAGTTCAAAGGCCTCGGGTCCCCAAGGAAACCAGTCCACGGGGTTTTCGGCATGCTGGCGTAGGTAGGGGCTGGTCTCGGTCGCAAGTCGGTTCGTCACGCAGTCACGATACCCATCAATGCCGAGTTGGCCAGATTCCCTATGCTCTTACTATGAATGACGAACCTGAACTCATTGCAAAAGCAGAGCAGATCCTTGGGGTAGATGCGTCAACCCCGGACCCGGTGTTAGCTGCCGGAATATTTGGCTTGCAAGATGATTATGCGGCGACTGCTGTTGCTTCGGTAGCTGGAGCTGGCATCGCTGAAGCAGTAACGGAGAACTCGCTTGCCGAGGGGGTTGGGGCAGGCGTGGCAATTCATGCGACGCGCACTGCACGTGCAGGGTCGCAAGGCCTTACTGTGCGCATGCTCGTCGCAGTCACCGACAGTTCGATTCATATCTTGGATTGGGTAACTGGCTCGGGCCCAACAAAGAAACTGCTGAGCTTTGATCGCGCGAACACAGAGGTACAGATCACGAAGTTCGGGCTGAGTCGTCATGTGAACCTTCGAGATACTGGCGCTGGCACCTCGCTTGCGCTCACCGGGACAACCCTTGCGTTTAGTGCAGAGGCAAAGGGAGACAAGCTCGTCATGCACCTGCTTGCTGACCCGGGCTGAGCTCCACCGTTTGAATTATTGGCCCGGCCGGCTAGAAGTGGGTTAGCGATGGATGGACCGCTAACGTTCCTCAACTCTCTGCGAAAGGTGTTGAATGCGAATCGGAGTTTTGGGTGCTGGACGGATCGGTCAGACTCACATCACCAATCTGGCTGAACTGCCAAGAGTGACAGAAGTGCTCGTCTACGAGCCGGATCCCCAAGCAGTTCTGCGTGTTCAAGAAATCGCCACGGCGTGTTCCACTGTTGAGGAACTCCTCGAACGCAGCGAAGGCGTTGTCGTTGCTACTCCAACCTCTCGACACCCTGAAGACGTTCGATCAGTAGCCGATGCTGGCTTGCCCTGCTTTTCCGAAAAGCCCATCTCGCTTGATCTTTCTGCCACTCAGGAATGCCTTCGTTACGTAGCCACAACAGGCATTGAGTTGCAGGTCGGTTTCCACCGCAGGTTCGACCCAGGCTTTGTAAAGATGCGCCGCGCAGTTGAGTCCGGTGACCTAGGTGAGCTGTACCTGATACGCGCTGCTTGTCACGACTACGAGCCGCCCCATGAGAGCTACTTGCCCACGGCCGGCTCAATCTTTTGCGATATGCATATTCATGATTTTGACGCGATTGCCTGGCTGAGTGGCAGGACCCCGATTGACGTGGTCGCTCGCGGATCAGTGCTCGTAGATGAGATGTTTGCCCGCTACGACGATGTTGATACCTCAGCTGCAATCATGACGCTCGAAGGTGGCGCGCTCGCAATGCTGACTGGTACCCGGCAAAACGGGGTCGGTTATGACCACCGCACAGAGGTAGTTGGTTCTCGTGACGCCCTGAGCGCTGGGCTAGGGCCACAGATGCCACTGCGTTCGGCTGACCCTGGGGTCCTTCAGCCTGTGGACCCGTACCCAAGTTTTCCGGTTCGTTTCCATCAGGCTTACGCAGCAGAAATTGCTGCCTTTGTCGACCTCGTGGCAGGCGAGGGGCCAAATCAGTGCCCGGGAAGCGCTGCGGAGGATGCTCTGCGGGTAGCGCTAGCCGCTGATCTTTCGCTAGCTCGGGGTTCGACCGTGCGAATTGATGAGATCTAGATAAACCCAACCCCGAACTTCAGGCAGAATGAGGGCATGGACCTGAGGCTCGATGGCAAAGTGGCACTTATTACGGGTGCGTCACGTGGAATTGGTGCGGCTATGGCGGCCGAGTTTGTAGCTGCAGGTGCCAAGGTCATGATCTCTTCTCGTAAAGAGGCGGCTCTTGTCGAGACTGCAGCTGCGATCGAATCCCGATTTGGCGATTCGGTGGGTGATGCTCAGGTAGCAGTCTTTGAGGCGAACGCCGGAAATCCAGAGGCTGCTGAAGCTTGCGTTTCGGCCACGATCGAGCGGTTCGGTCGCTTAGATATTTTGGTGAATAACGCTGCTACGAATCCATATATGGGCAAGATGATCGAGATTGATCTTCCCCGTTTGGACAAGACCTATGACGTCAATCTTCGAGGGGCGTTTGTCTGGGCGCAGCAGGCCTGGAAGCAGAGCATGGCAGAACATGGCGGCAACATCATCAACATCTCTTCTATCGGTGGCCTGAGCGTCGAAACCAGCATTGGGCACTACAACGTGACAAAGGCAGCACTGCTTCACCTGACGCGATCTCTGGCTAAGGAACTTGCCCCGGGGGTACGAGTCAATGCTCTGTGCCCGGGTCTCGTGAAGACAGACATGGCCCGAGCCCTCTGGGAATCAGGCGAAGATGCAATCTCTCAGATGATTCCCCTGCATCGCTTAGGAGAACCCGAGGACATAGCGCGTGCAGCGCTGTTCTTGGCCTCTGATGCATCCTCATGGATCACCGGTACCTGCATCGTTGTGGACGGCGGCATGCTGCTCTAAAGCGGCAGCAAGCTAGTTCAGCGAGCGCTCGAGGAAATCACGAGGCGGGTGCCGAGCACCTCATCGCAGTCAACAACCCAGCGACCTGAAGCAACTTTGTGTGCCCCCGGTACGTAGCCGGGTTCATCGAAATTGAAGAACAGGTGACGAACGCGTCCCGGGCGGTCACCAACCCACTCTGCGATCTCTGCATGCGCCGCTTCGAGAAGTCGCAAGCGCCCGGGGCCTCCCCATCCGAGCTCAGCCCAGTGGTTTCCATCAATTGCCGCGCCCGTTGACAGCACCCGGCCACCAAGCAGATCTCGAAACAACTCCAGTGCCGCTGCAAGGTCATGAACGGCATGTACTACTCGGCCGAGCGACGCAACGGGGTGGTCAAACCCGATCTCTGGAAACCCTTCTGGCTCATCAAGGATCTGCGCAGGCTGTTCGGTCATCTGCACTAACTGAAGGACCACGCCTTGTGCATCTCGCGGCCGAAGAAAGGCCTCGTGCCAAGTGGGATCCTCGTGATTCTCGGCGACTGCCTCAATTCCTGCTGCACGTAAACGCGCGAGCATTCCCGCCAAGTCGGTCACCATAAATGTCAGGTGGTGTGGACCGACTCCATACTTCTCTAAGAACCGCTCCACTACTTCTGAGCCGGGCTCTTCTTCGCCTTCGGCTGCCTCGGGGTGGATACCTTCGAGGATGAATCCATTAGCGAAGCGCAGGTCCGTCCATCCGTAGCCCTGGCCCGTTCCGCTTCCAGCGAATCGCCCCCCGAGCGATTCCGCCATCATTCCCCACAGGTCGGTAGGACGCTTGACGACAAGTGCCACGCGGTCAAAGCGCACGCCGATTTCTTCGGCGCTAGTAGCGCTGTCCTCGCCTGAGTTCGTCTCGCTCACTGATCATCCATACGTCTAACGCTCTCCCGAAGAGTGTTGTTCCGCCAGTGTCATTCTACGAATCTTGCCAACGGATGTCCGCGGCAGCGAATCGACAAGGCGAATTTCTTTTGGAGCCGAGGCTACGGGTAACTGATTGCGCACGAGTTCTCGTGCAGCTTGCAGGCTCAGAGGAAGCTGACCTGGCATTGGAACTACTAGGGCCACGACACGTTGGCCCCACTCGGGGTCGGCTATGCCAATCACGGCTACCTCGCTCACAGCGTTATGTCGAAGCAGTACCGCTTCCACAGTGTGTGGCCAGACTTTTTCCCCGCCTGTCACGATCAGCTCATCGACTCGGCCCAGTACTGTCAGCATTCCGGTTGCGGAATCGATCAGCCCAAGATCTCCCGTGCGAAGCCAGCCCTGCGCATCGAGTGGATTGCTGCCATCGCGGTAAGAACGCAACATCGTGGGGGAGCGGAGTTCTATCAATCCATCTGGTGTGGTTCGCATCTCGACTCCGTTCAGAGCAAGGCCGTCGTAGACGACACCTCCAAACGATTCAGTCATTCCGTAGGTGGCAATGGTATTGCTGGGTCGTTCAATGGGGATTGCCGCGCCCCCCAACAAGATGCTGTGGAAAGGCTCTGGGTCAATGCGCCCTAGGAGAGTGGGCACCAACGAAACATGGGTTGCTCCCTGGCGTTGTGCCTCTGCTATCCCCTGGGGGTCCGCTCGCTCAAGCATCTGCAATTCAGTGCCGGTCAGAACAGCTCTGGTCACCACCGATAGTCCACCCACATGCGAGAGAGGGAGACAAGCCAGCCAGCAGGAATTGGCGATGACGCCTGCAGCAGTTGAGCTACAAAACGCGGCGTACTCGATGCCTTGATGCGTATGCACCGCACCCTTCGGTTCGCCTGTCGTGCCAGAGGTGAGCACCACAAGCGCATCGCCATCCTCTACGGGAAGCGATCCCGGCAGTTTGTGGCGCTCGCCATGAGCGTCAACGACTGCTGCAGGTCGCATAGCGCCAAGTATTGCTGTGTTGTGAGCTGGGGGTGCTTTGGGGTCAAGCGGCAACGCAGCATCACCGTCTTCCCAGACGCTGATGAGCGCCTGAAGGAATGCTGGGCCTGCTGGAAGGTCAAGGGCAATGAGTTCTCGCACTGTCCTAAGCGTGCCACCTAGAGTTGCCGAGTGCAGAACAGGCCGAATCAGGGGGCAGTTGTAACGTTGTCCGCTGGGCCACCTGCTTGGGTGTTGGCAGTCCTGTTGCCGATCGCAGCGATTGGGCTGATCTGGTTTCGCAGCTCCGACTCAGGCCTTGAGTCAACTCCTTCAGACCCAGTGCCTCCGCTCCTCATGGCAGTTCTGACTCTGGTCGCTGTGGCCGTGCTGGCATGGCGGTGTGTTACCCAACGTGCAGCTCTCGACGAGGACGGCTTGCATTGTCGAAACCTGACTATGAGCTACCACTTGGAATGGGAGCGAATTGAACGTTTGCAATTAGTTCGCCGAGGCGGACTTCAGATTGTTGAGGTGCGAGTTCGAGGGCTGCGACGCCATAATCGACTGGGGGCCGCAACTCGTTTCTTCGGTGAAGAAGCCGAGGTTGTGCTCGATTCCCTGCGGGCTCACCCTCAGGCATGTGCCCTGCTCGATGAGCAGGAGTTCTAACATCTTCCAAAGATGAACAGCCCTGTCGCCAACCAAAGACAAGATCAGCCGCCGCTTCCCACAGACTGGAAGAAGTGGATTCTGGGCGCCCGCCCGCGAACCCTGCCGGCTGCTATCGCTCCGGTCATTGTTGGTACTGCAGTAGCAGCAGGAGCATCGGCCGGAGTTCTGAAAGGGATCCAAGTCTGGATCGTGGCCTGTGCGCTTGGGGTTGCCGTATTTGTCCAAATCGCCACGAACTATGCGAATGATTACAGCGACGGCAAGCGTGGGACTGATGACCCATCTGCACGAACCGGACCGCCACGGTTAGTGGGTTCCGGTTTGGCCACACCGTCTGAGGTAAAGCGTGCAATGTTGATCTGCTTTGCGCTGACGGCAATCTGTGGTTTGCCGCTGGTGATCTTTGTTGACTGGAAGCTGATCTTTGTGGGGCTCGCCGCAATTGCTGCAGGATGGTTTTATACCGGAGGGAATCGCCCGTATGGCTATGCCGGGTTCGGCGAGCTCTTTGTCTTTGTGTTCTTTGGTTTGGTCGCCACCATGGGATCAACCTTTGTTCAAACTGAATCATTGTCTTGGCTGAGCCTTGGCGCAGGAGTAGCTATGGGGTGCTTGGCAACAGCGCTCTTGGTGGTGAACAACCTGCGAGACATTCCTGGCGACACAGTGGCGGGGAAGACGACGTTGGCCGTGCGACTCGGAGACCAGAAGACAAGAATTCTCTACGTGCTACTGATCGTGATTCC
The DNA here is from genome assembly GCA_009700815.1 of Actinomycetota bacterium. Classification (GTDB taxonomy): domain Bacteria; phylum Actinomycetota; class Acidimicrobiia; order Acidimicrobiales; family Microtrichaceae; genus IMCC26207. The sequence goes on along the minus strand of WLLG01000001.1, from coordinate 6,785 downwards.
CGTAGTCATGGTTCCGCTCCTAGCAGGACTGAGCGGCAGGCCCGTTGCAGTTTTGGCGCTACTAGCCATCGTGCCGGCCCGTCAGCCCATTACGCAGGTGCTGTCTGGCGCTGGCGGACCGGCGCTGATTCCCGTGTTGGTACGAACCGGACAAGTGCAGATTGTCTATGCGTTGTTGTTGTCTGTTGGACTCTGGATTGGCGCTTCAGTCGGATCCTAAAACTTCAGCACTGCTGCTGCAGTCGCTTCGGGCTGCTCAAGGTGTGCAGCGTGGCCCGCCCCAGCGATGATCTTATGAGTGGCGGCGCTGCCAATTCCTGCAACCAGACGTTCGGCAACTTCGCAGTAACGAGTGTCTCGTTCGCCGGTGAGAACAAGCACAGGGCATTGGATGAGGTGCAGTCGATCCCACAGTGGGGTCATCGAGGAGGTACCTGCTGAGCGAAGGCTTGCCGCTAGGCCCTCAACAGTATTTGTCTTACGTTCAGTCTCGAAGCGTGCACCTTCAGGCAGGCCAACAAAAAGGGATTGATCGAGCCAGGATTGCAGGAATGCATCAAGGCCAACCTGCTCAAGCAGTTCCGCCTGCTGATGATCCCACTCCCGTCGCTGAGCAAGTTCCTGCTGATCTTCTATGCCCGCAGTTGCACCAATCAGAACCAGCGAGCTGACAAGTTCAGGGTGAGTGATGGCTGCTTGCAAGCTGATGCGACCGCCCATGGAATAGCCGATGTACTGAGTCCTTCCCGCAGTAGCGCATAACAATTCGGCACCCTGGGCGATGCTTGCTTCGCTGTGCTCAACCGAGCGGCCGTGGCCAGGTGCATCAACTGCGAGCAAGCCGTCGGACTCTGCGAGCATGTCCCCAAAGGGACCCATGCAACGAGCTGTCTGGGCGAAACCATGCACAAACACGCGTGCGTAGGGGCTGCTCCCTAGGGATCGAGCAGCAAGCGATGTTGTAGTTGCGTCAAGGCTCAGTTCCGAACTCATTGCGATACACCGTAGGGTGGAACAAGTTATGGCACAGCAACAACCTCTCGGTGGCCCTCAGCCTGATACTTCTGTGCCTGATACTTCTGCACCCGATTCTCCTGTGTCAGGGGCCGATGTGGCAGCGACCTATTGCGCAACACTGATCGACGAATGGGTCAGGCTGGGTCTCACTGATGCAGTGATCTGCCCTGGGTCTCGCTCAACTCCCATGGCACTAGCCGCAGCGCAGGATGTACGCGTTCGCGTTCATGTACATCATGACGAGCGATCGGCTTCGTTCATGGCGCTGGGTTTGGGTCTGGCTACTGGTCGCGCTGCGATGTTGCTCTGCACGAGCGGAACTGCAGCGGCGCAGTTTCATGCTGCTGTCATCGAGGCCCATCAGGCATTTGTCCCGTTGCTTGTGCTGACTGCGGATCGACCACCCGAGCTACACGGGGTTGGTGCACCGCAGACGATTGACCAGCGAGATCTGTATGGTTCAGCAGTCAGATGGTATTGCGAACCGGGAGTTCCAGCTCTCGCCGGGGCACCCTGGTGGCGCGACTTGGCTCGTGATAGCTGGCTGCGAACCCTCGGGGAGCACCCCGGCCCAGTTCACGTAAACCTTGCATTCCGGGAACCTTTGATAGGAGTAGCGGGGGAGTTGCCAGCTCAGCGCGAGCATCTCCCCGGTCCACCCGATGGATCCACTCCGACTACTGGTGCACAGTGGGGAGTTCCTGACGAGGAACTAGCCCGACTCGGAGTTGCCATCAGCGGCCGCACAGGAGTCATCATCGCAGGCGTGCGCGCTGCGCGAACCCCGAGTGAGGTTGCAGCAATTCATGCACTTGCACAACACCTTGGATGGATCGTCATTGCCGACCCCGCTTCGGGATGTCGGATTGAGCAGGAGGGGACGATTACGGCCTTTGATGCTCTGCTGAGATCCGACGAGTTTGCCGCGAGCCAGCAGCCCGAAGTCATCCTGCGGCTAGGAGGCTTGTTGAGTTCTAAGGCGCTCAACGCTTGGGTGACAAGTGCACCGGCTTTGAAAATCGGTATGGATCCGTTTGGTTCTGTCCCCGACCCCGATGCCGTTCTCAATCAGAAGCTCCCGGTCGACATTGAAACCTTCTGCAATCAGCTTCGATCAGTAGTGGACCATCAAGCCCCTGCGTCCTGGCGTTCCGGGTGGATCACAGCCGAGCGGCTCGCTGTGCATGCAATGAACGCAGTGCTCGCTCAGCAGCTTGTGGCCAGTGAGCCGGGCGTGGCGGTGGACCTATTCACTCTGCTGGACGCCGATGGGATACTGGTGGTCTCATCCTCAATGCCCGTGCGCGATGCCGAGTGGTATTCGCCACCCCGTTCGGGTTTGCGGGTTCTCTGCAACCGAGGCGCAAACGGAATAGACGGGGTGACATCTACTGCAGTGGGTGCAGCACTGACGGGTGCGCCCACAGCGCTACTCATCGGCGATATTGCGTTCCTCCATGACACCAATGGCTTGATTGGCTTGATGCAGCGGCAGGTGAATCTGGTGATCCTGGTGATTGATAACGACGGTGGCGGCATATTTTCTTTTCTGCCGGCCCATGAGTTGCTCGAGACGCAACGCTTTGAGCAGCTCTATGGAACACCTCACGGAGTAGACCTAGTCAAGATTGCCGAAGCGCATCACATCCCAGCTGAGCGAGTCACAACTCGCACTGGAGTCCAAGCTGCCGTGGCCGGGGCGCTCACTCGTGGCGGTCCCAGAATCATCATCGTTGGTACAGATCGCGAGCAGAATCTGACAGTGCATCAGCAGTTGAATCTGGCCGTTAGCCAAGCGATTCAAGGCCTGCAGCAGTAACCTGAAGTATCAGTGTTCTGAAGGGGCAGTATGCAAGAAGAAATCTCACCTGAGGTCGGCCCGCCAGTAGCGCGGTTGGTGGGAACCTCACTCGTCGCACCCGGCAGAGAGCTTGGTTGGGCAGAGTTTGGTCATCCAGATGGCGATGTCGTGTTCTGGTTTCATGGAACCCCAGGCGCACGGTTTCAGGTACCGCCAAGAATCGATGAGGTAGCGCTGCAACGCGGCTTTCGGGTGATCGCAGTTGAGCGACCCGGCACAGGAAATTCGAGCAATCACCGGTACGACCGAATTATTGACTTTGCACCTGATCTAGAGGCGCTAGCCAATGAACTCGGAGTCGAGCGGTTTGCCGTTGTTGGGCTGTCAGGTGGCGGGCCCTACACGCTCGCCGTAGCCAAACACATGCCCGACCGAGTAGTCATGGCCACGCTTCTGGGCGGCATGGGCCCTGTTCGCGGGCCTGATGCGGTCTTCTCGTACACCCGTTTGATGCGCTTCATGGCCCCGAGTCTGGAAGTTCTGCGTACCCCCGTGGGTAGCCTGCTCAATCGGGTGGTCTCTGTCGCGACTCCGATCGCTGACCCAGTCTTTGGCCTGTATGCCCGATTCCTAGGGTTTGCTGATCGTCCCATTCTGGGAAACCCCCAGTTCAAAGCCATGTTCTTGCACGACCTCATTACTGCCGGAGACTTGCGCGCGACAGCGCACGATCTAGCGCTCTTTGCCCGCCATTGGGGTTTTCAACTCGACGAGGTGACGGTGCCAGTCGTGGTGTGGCACGGTCTCGCTGATGTAATTGTGCCACCGAGTCACGGCCACCATCAGGCTGCACGCGTCGCACATGGAGAGCTTCACGTTCGCTCTGGCGCAGGCCACTTTGCGGGCTTCTCAGATGCGACAGAGGTACTCAACCGCGTGCGAGAAATCTGGGCGGAGCAGACTGCAGAGCCAGTGACAACGCCCGCTTCGGGGCCTCGATCCACCCAACAGCCACCAGAGGCTACCTCTGAGTAGTGCTGGCAGCTGCTCAGAGCCCCGCAGACTCAGAGCCCAGCAGACTCAGAGCCCCGCAGACTCAGAGCCCCGCAGAACTAGTCCTCACACTCGAACGATTGCACCAAGTAACGCCTGCGCCTTGGCTCGAGTCTCTTCTAGTTCTGACTCTGGGTCAGAGTCGGCAACTACTCCTACGCCGGCAAAGAGCCGAGCCGAGCAGTCGCTCAATTCAACTGCACGTATACCAACTGCAAATGCGCCATTCCCCTGAGCATCAGTCCAGCCGACGGGACCAGCATAGGGTCCGCGGTCGGCTTGTTCGAGTTCGTCAATCAGCTTGAGGGCAGGCTCGCGTGGCCATCCGCCAACGGCAGGAGTTGGATGGAGCGCTGCAACAAGGTCCAGCACGTTTGGTGTCGGGCGAGACAATCGCCCTTCGACACTGCTAGCTAGGTGTTGCACCGGCCCGGCGGCCACTACCGAAGGAACGGGTTCGGCATCCAAGTACGAACACCAGGGCAACAGGGTCTCATGCACCATATCTATGGTGATCTGATGTTCCTTCCGGTTCTTCTGAGAACTCAGCAGTTCGTTAGCCCTGCGCTGATCCAGATCGACATCGCCTGTGCGAGGGGTTGTTCCGGCCATGGGATGAGCACGAACAATCTCGCCGACTCGTGAAACCAAAAGCTCCGGGCTAGCTCCGACAAATCCATCAATGACAAAGCACAGCGCAGCCGGGTACAGCTGGAGGAGTCTCCGGTAGAGCTGCGTTGCAGAGATGGGAGTGTCTGTCTGCACGAGCAGTTCCCGAGCGAGCACGACCTTGGTCAACTCGCCAGCCTTGATGCGTGTGGTCGCCGCTTCAACTGCGGCGCACCAGTCCCGAGCAGAACGAACGCTGCGTAGGTCAACAGTGGATGGGGTTGCAGACTCCACAGCAGGAAGGGCTTCACCGCTGCCTTCGGGAGTGACTGCACTGCTGCCTGTGCCCCCTGTCGGGGCAATCTCAGTGCGCCAGCGGGCCCCTTCGGCAGCGTGGCCATGGATAATCCGTGGAATCACAAGGTTCGCAGCGGCGGATCGATCAAAGGGGAGCGCGCCAAAGGCAACCGGTCCCGAGCCGGGTGTACCGACCTCATCCTCAATCTGAATCTGCGATAACGCTTCTGCTACCAGATGGACGTTCTCTGGCCAAGGAGCCGGTAAGTGAATCAGAGCAGCAGTGCCGGTACCCCAGACGGACCTCCTCGGAGAACTGAAGGCAACAATGTTCTCTACTGAGTCGTCCTGGCCGGGTTCATGGTCAGCCAAGCGAGTGACTGCCAGAAGTTGTTCCATTACTCGGGTAGTCCGCAGGTTGCTGTAATGAGTTGAGAGATTCCCGAGGTCAGCAGCCGCCGACGAAGGTTGGTGAATCCTTGATCCTGAAGCGAGGCCAGCATCGCTGCTGGTTCGGGAAGATAAGCCACGGATCTTGGCAAGTAACGGTAGGCAGCGCCATCAGACAGTGCCGCTCCAATTCGTGGAACCACCTGACCGAAGTAAATTCCGTGGCCGAATTTCAACAGTGGGTTGGGCGGAGTGGAGACATCAAGCAGAGCGATTCGCCCCCCAGGCCTGACGATTCGAGCAAGTTCAGCAAAAGTTGCGTCCAGATCACTAAAATTTCTGAGCGCAAAACCACAGGTCACGCCGTCCACCGATGAATCAGGGAACGGTAGCTTCGAGCCATCTCCCTGAACACGAGCAAACGGTACGGGCGCCGCTGCAAGCATTCCAAAGCTCAGGTCCACCCCAATTGGTAGCAATCCTCGAGCAGCAATATCCCGAGACAGATCTCCGGTTCCACATGCCAAGTCGACCACGATTGACCCAGGGGGTAGGCCTAACGATGACACTGTGCGGCGACGCCAGCCGACGTCCATGCGAAAGGTCATGATTCGATTGACAAGGTCGTATCGCGGTGCGATGACATCAAACATTGCTTGCACCGAGCGCGTCTTCTCATCGCCAGTTGGCAGAGGCTGATCGGCTCGAGGAATCAGGGAGCGGGGGTCGGTGGGAGCGGTCATTGGTCTACAGACTAGGACTCTGCATGGACATGGACTGTGCGCGAGTCCGGAGTCTGTATGGATATCGACTCTGCATAGATATCGACTCTGCATAGATATCGACTCTGTGCGAGCTAGGACTGTGCGGCCTGTGCAACCTCGGCTGCCCAGCGATAATCGGCTTTGCCGGACGGGGAGCGATGCACCTGATCGACACGCAGGATGGCCTTTGGAAGTTTGTAGCGAGCGACGTGTCGAGCGGCCTCTTCCAGAAGGTCTGCATCGCTTGCGCCAATCCCCTCGCCGAGTTGCACGATGGCGATTACCTCGTTCCCCCAGCGCAACGAAGGCCGACCAGCAACTACACAGTCGGCCACGGAAGGATGCCTGAGCAATGCCTGCTCAACCTCTTCGGCAAAGATTTTCTCGCCGCCGGAGTTGATCGTGGCCGAGTCGCGACCGAACAACTCAATTCGACCATCCTGCCGCAGACGCCCGCGGTCCCCGGGAATTGAGTAGGTCACCCCGTTCAGAAGGGGAAAAGTCAGCGCAGACTTGCCCTTGTCTCCGAGGTAGCCCAGCGGAACTCGGCCAGTCTGAGCCACCCACCCAATCCCGTCATGGCCGGGCAGCAACAACTCGGAAAAATCCTCGGACAGCACACACATCCCGGAAGCGGGAGCAAATATTCCAGTTTGTGCGGATTGCCCCGCAAAGCTCAGTTGGCTGGCCTGCTGACCAGTCTCTGAAGCCCCAAGGCCGTCAAGGACCATCATGGTTGGCACAGCGGCAAGCAGTCGGTCTTTGATTCCAGGAGACAGCGAGGCGCCACCCGAAACTGTTATCAGTAAGGAGTCGAGTTCGTAGTCGCCGGCTTCGATTGCTTGGACAATTGG